>JAICHS010000059.1 GCA_025924775.1 Rhodanobacteraceae bacterium | reverse complement strand
CGCACGAGGCTTCTGACGTAAGTGCCTGATCCACATTCAACGTGCAGGCGCAGCTTGTCCCCGTCGCGCGCCGTCAAATCGAAACGGAACACGTCCACTTCGCGCGGTGGCGCCACGACTTCTTCGCCGCGACGCGCACGCTTGTACAACGGCACGCCGCCCTGCTTGAGCGCGGAATAAACCGGCGGGATCTGGGTAATGCGGCCAGTCAACCTGGCCAATTCGCGCCTGATCGCGGCGTCTTCCAACGCAGGCACCGCGCGCTCAACGAGCACCGCGCCGTCGCTGTCGCAGGTGTCGGTGGTGACGCCCAGCCGGCATTCGGCCGCGTACGCCTTGCGCGCGCCCAGCAGGTAACCCGCGATCTTGGTGGCTTCGCCGAAGCAGACCGGCAGCAATCCGGTCGCCAAGGGGTCGAGGCTGCCGGTGTGCCCGGCCTTGGCCGCACCGAACAGGTGCTTGGCCCGCTGCAGCGCGCGGTTGGAAGAAATGCCTTGCGGCTTGTCGAGCAGCAGGATGCCGCTGACAGCACGGGCCTCGGAAACGGGAACTCGGGACTCGGGGTTGGGTGTTTGCATGGACAGAATGGACACAATCTTGCCGACGCGTCACCCCGGCGCAAACCGGGGCCCGGCGCCCTGGCGCAAAGTCACCAGGTACCGGCCTTCGCCAGGATGACGACGAAGCGCTGCGCGACCGCGGATTACTGCTCTACGACGGCGAAGCGCTGCGCAACGGTGGACTACTGCTCTTCCGGGTCCCGGGGTCCGGATTCCGTGTCCCGCAAAAGCTGCTCGATCCGCTCGCCGGTAGCCGCCGACGCATCGTATTTGAAGCGCAGCGCGGGCATGCGGCGCAGGCGCATCGTCTGCGCCAGCTGGTACCGGAACTCCTTCGCCAGCGCCTTGAGCGCCTTGACCACTTCGACGCCGCGTTCGGGTTGCAGCGCCGTCACCCACACCGTGGCGACGTCCAGCTCGCGGCTGGCTTCGACATCCACCACGCTGGCCTGCGGCAACGCATGGTCGCGCACCGCGGCGTGCACCAGCACGCCGATCTCGCGACGAAGCTCGGCATTCAGGCGGTCGGTGCGGCGGAAGGAGCGGGTGGGCATGGGCGGTCTGGGAGGAGAAGGTGACACGAAAGCCAAGATTTCCCTTCTCCCTCCGGGAGAAGGTGGCGCGAAGCGCCGGATGAGGGTCCGATCACGCGCGATGTCGATGCTCCACGCGTATTCGCACCCTCACTCCTGCCCCTCTCCCGAGGGGAGAGTGGTTCAATATCACAACGTCCTTGCCACCTCGATGCGTTCGAAGCACTCGATGCGGTCGCCCGGCTTGATGTCGTTGTACTGCTTGACGCCGATGCCGCACTCGCTGCCGTTCTTCACTTCGTCCACGTTTTCCTTGAAGTGGCGCAGCGATTCCAGCTCGCCCTCGAAGATCACCACGTCATCGCGCAGCACCCGGATCGGCTTGTGCCGCTTGACGGAGCCTTCGATGACCATGCAACCCGCGATGGAACCGAACTTGGACGAACGGAACACGTCGCGCACCTCGGCGGTGCCGATGATTTCCTCGCGCACCTCGGTGCCCATCAGGCCCGACGCCGCCTGCTTCACTTGGTCGATCACGTCGTAGATGATCGAGAAGTAGCGCAGGTCCACGCCGTTCTGCTCGACCACCTTGCGCGCCGAGGCATCGGCACGCACGTTGAAGCCGATCAGCAGCGCCTTGGACGCCGACGCCAGCGTGGCGTCGGATTCAGTGATGCCGCCGACACCCGACGCGATCACGTTGACCTTCACGGCATCGTTGCCGATGGCCGCCAGCGATTCGCGCAGCGCCTCGGCCGAACCCTGCACGTCGGCCTTGATGAGGATGTTGAGGGTCTGCTGACCCTCACCCTTGCCCATCATCGCCATCACGTCTTCAAGCGTGTTGGTGCGCGTGACCAGGCGCTTCTCGCGGCGCCGCGTCTCGCGTTCGGACACCACGCTGCGGGCCAGCTTTTCGTCAGCCGCCACCACGAACTCGTCGCCGGCTTCGGGCACGCCCGACAGGCCCAGCATCTGCACCGGGATGGACGGGCCCGCGTTTTCCACCTGCTTGCCGTTTTCGTCGAACAACGCGCGCACGCGGCCGTATTCGACTCCGCACACCACGTAGTCCCCGCGCGCCAGCAGGCCCTGCTGCACCAGCACCGTCGCGACCGGGCCACGGCCCTTGTCCAGACTGGACTCGATCACGACGCCCGAGGCGCGGCCATCCGGCACGGCCTTCAGTTCCATCACTTCGGCCTGCAGGCTGATGGCTTCCAGCAGCTTGTCCACGCCCATGCCGGTCTTGGCCGACACCTGCACGAACTGGGTATCGCCACCCCAGTCCTCGGGAATCACTTCGTGCTGGGCCAAACCTTGGCGCACGTTGTCGGGGTTGGCCTCGGGCTTGTCCATCTTGTTGACCGCGACGATCAGCGGCACCTTGGCCGCACGCGCGTGCTGGATGGCCTCGATGGTCTGCGGCATCACACCGTCGTCGGCCGCCACCACCAGCACCACGATGTCGGTGGACTGGGCGCCGCGCGCGCGCATCGAGGTGAACGCGGCGTGGCCAGGGGTGTCGAGGAACGTGACGACGCCCTTGG
This sequence comes from Rhodanobacteraceae bacterium, assembly GCA_025924775.1. Classification (GTDB taxonomy): domain Bacteria; phylum Pseudomonadota; class Gammaproteobacteria; order Xanthomonadales; family Rhodanobacteraceae; genus 66-474. The sequence continues at coordinate 8,427 of JAICHS010000059.1, read as the reverse complement.
GCGTATCCACGTGGTACGCACCGATGTGTTGGGTGATGCCACCGGCCTCGCCCGCCGCCACCTTGGTGCGGCGGATGTAATCCAGCAGCGAGGTCTTGCCGTGGTCGACGTGGCCCATGATCGTGACCACCGGCGGACGCGGCGCCTTCTCGCCTTCGGCCGCATCGGTGGTGACGTGTGCGGCCAGCACCGTCTCGGCCGTCTTCTCTTCGGCGTCCACCGCCTTGTGGCCGAGTTCCTCGACCACCAGCGCGGCGGTGTCGTGGTCGATCGTCTGGTTGATAGTCACCATGCTGCCCATCTTGAACAGCGCCTTGACCACCTCTGCGCCCTTCACCGCCATCTTTTGCGCAAGATCGGACACCACGATGGTTGCGCCGATCGGGATTTCACGCATCTGCGGCGCCACCGGCCTGGAAAAACCATGCTGCCCGGTGATGTCCGAAAGGTCGACCCGCGGCCGTTGGCGTTTGCGGGTGGAACGCCGCGCACGTTCGGCATCGGTGAGGTGCAACTCACCGCCACCGCCGTAGCGCGCCGCATCGTCGTCGTCGCGCATGCGGTGCGAACCGCGCGTGCGCTTGGTCTTGGTGTGGGCCGCAGTGTCTTTCGGGTGCGCCGGCTTGGGCGCATCGTGGCGGTGCGGGTGCGCGGCCGCGGCGCCCTCGGTGCCAGCGGGTTTCTTGGCGGCGGCTTCCGCCGCGTGCGCGGGCGCCGCCTCGGCTTCGGCCTTGGCGCGCGCCTCGGCCTGTTTGCGCTCGGCTTCGGCCGCCTCGAGCTTCTGCTGCTCTTCCTTGCGGCGGCGATCCTGCTCGGCCAGCTCGGCCAGCTCGCGCGCCTGTTGTTCCTGGGATTCCTTCAGCTTGCGCAGGGCGTCCTCGCGCTCGGCGTCCAGCACGTTGCCGGTACCGACCGCCGCGCGCTTGACGTAGGTGCGACGCGCGCGCACTTCGACGTTCACCGTCTTGGCGCTGGCACCGCGGTTGCCCGCCACGGTGATCTCGCTGACCTTGCGCCGCTTCAGGGTGATCTGCCGGGGCGCAACGGTGGTGGCAGCGGCCGCCGGCTGCTTGCCGTGGCTGTTGCGCAGGAAATCCAGCAGCTTGGTCTTTTCGCTGTTGCTGATGACCTGATCCGGCCCCTTGAAATGCATGCCGGCACCGGCAAGCTGCTCCAGCAGCTTGTCTTCGGGCGTACCCACCATGCCTGCGAGTTGCTTGATTGTTATGTCTGACATCGTGTCGTACCTCTCAGGGGCTGCCTGCAACGCTGCTTTGCGGGGCTTCTGCACTGCCGGCGGCGCCCGCGGCAATGCCGCGGCCACCCATCATTTGTTGGCCCGGCAAATGCTCCGCATTCGCCCTGGCGTACTCAACTGGCCGCTTGTTCCATCCTGGCCAGCATCGGCGCGCGCGCAGCCATGATCAGCGCGCCCGCCCGTTCCTCGTCCATGCCCTCGATATCGATCAGGTCGTCCACCGCCTGGTCCGCCAGGTCATCGAGCGTGACCACGCCACGTTCGGCCAGCGTGTACGCGGTTTCCTCGTCCATGCCCTCCAGCGCCAGCAGTTCGTCGGACGGCTTGTGCTCGTCCAGGACTTCCTCCACCGCCAGCGCCTCGGTCAGCAGCGCATCCTTGGCGCGCGCACGCAGCTCCTCGACGATGTCCTCGTCGAAACCTTCCACCGCCAGCAGTTCGCCGGTCGGTACGTAGGCGATTTCCTCGATGGTGCTGAAGCCTTCCTGCACCAGGATGTTCGCGATTTCCTGGTCGACCTCGAGCTTGTCCATGAACAGCTTGCGCGCGGCCTCCTGCTCGGCGTCGCTCTTGGCGGCCACCTGGTCCTGGGTCATCACCTTCAGGTCCCAGCCGGTCAGCTTGCTGGCCAGGCGCACGTTCTGGCCGCCACGGCCGATCGCCTGCGACAGCTTGTCCTCGGCCACCGCGATGTCCATCGAATGCCGGTCCTCATCGACGACGATGGACTGCACCTCGGCCGGCGCCATCGCGTTGATCACGAACTGCGCGGGCGCGTCGTTCCACAACACGATGTCGATGCGCTCGCCGTTCAATTCGTTGGAGACCGCCTGCACGCGCGAGCCACGCATGCCGATGCAGGCCCCGATCGGATCGGTGCGCTTGTCGTGCGCTTCCACTGCGATCTTGGCGCGGTCTCCGGCGTCGCGCGCGCAGGCGCGGATCTCGACGATGCCTTGGCCCACTTCCGGCACTTCCAGCTTGAACAGCTCCATCATGAATTCAGGCGCGGTGCGCGACACGAACAACTGCGGGCCGCGCGGCTCGGAACGCACCTCGAACAGGTACCCGCGCACGCGGTCACCCACGCGCACCGCCTCGCGCGGAATCGCCTTGTCGCGTGGAATGAACGCCTCGGCCTTGCCGCCAAGGTCAAGGTAGATGTTGCCGCGCTCGACGCGCTTGGCCACGCCGTTGATCAGCTCACCCACGCGATCCTTGTAGGCATCGACCACCTGCGCGCGCGCGGCCTCGCGGATGCGCTGCAAGATCACCAGCGTGGCGGCCGGTGCGGGGATGCGTCCGAACTCGGGGTTCTCGATCTGATGCTCGACATATTCACCCACCTGCGCGCCGGGACGTTCGTCCTCGGCATCCATCAGGCGCAGCTGCCAGTCGGGCGATTCCATCTCGCCATCGTCGGCAATCACTTCCCAGCGGCGGAAGGTTTCGTAGTCGCCGGTTTCCTGGTCGATGGCGACCCGGATCTGCGGCTCTTCCTCCGGGTAGCGCTTCTTGGCCGCGGTGGCGAGCGCCGCCTCGAGTGCGCCGAAAATGATTTCACGCGGCACCGCCTTCTCGGCCGCCACGGTCTCCACGATCATCAGCAAGTCGCGATTCATTTCTGTCTGCTCCGTCGAAGCCGCGTCGCGTACTTCGTTGTCCGTCAATCTTGTTACCCCGGCGAAAGCCGGAACCCAGGGATCTTCCCGTTGCGTCAATGCTTGCGTTGGTGCGCCCGCTTCGGCGTGGCCGCAGCCTTGCCGGGCTTCGGCTTCGGCGTGTAGCCCAGCGCCTCCCAATCCGGCACCAGGTGCGCGCTTTCAATTTCATCCTCGGCCACGTCCACGCGCGTGCCGTCCACGTCCAGGCCAACCCGCGCGCCCGCCACCGCCGCAATCGTCCCACGCAGGCGCCGGCGCCCATCGCGCGGCAGCTTCAGCGTGACCTTGGCGCTCTGGCCGATGAAACGCGCAAACTGCGCCGCGTTGAACAGCGGCCGCTCGATGCCCGGCGAGGAAACCTCCAGCACGTAATGACCGGGAACCGGGTCATCCACGTCCAACAGCGCCGAAATCTCGCGGCTGGCCGCCTCGCATTGGTCCACGCCCACCGCGTTCGCGGCACCGTCGGCGTGGTCCAGCAAATCGATGTAGACGCGCAGCAGGCCGCCGCCTTGCCCGGCGTTCCATTCAACGCCAAGGCATTCAAGGCCCAGCTCCGCAAGGGCCGGCGCCACGCGTGCGACGATTGCTTCGGTCTCCATCAGGCTCCATGAATTTCGGAAATAAAAAATGGGCACTAGGCCCATTCCTCAAGTCGCCGTTTTCGCTTCCAGGAGTCGGCGTTCCGCATCCTGCGGATCAGGGAACCAGCAACATCCCTGACAAAGGCCTGGTAGCGGGGGCAGGATTTGAACCTGCGACCTTCGGGTTATGAGCCCGACGAGCTGCCAGACTGCTCCACCCCGCAACAGGGAACGGGCATTCTACTGTTACATCAGGCAATCACGCAACCGTACCCGTGCAAACCCTTGAGCAGCCGCGGCTTCCACGGGATCAACAGGCTGAGCGCCGTAATGTCAATTGGCGTGGCCTTACCCCGTCGGCTCTCGACAAGCCGGTCGCCACTGGACGCTGAGACCGTCCTGAGACCATATCGAGACCATCGTGAGACCACGGCGGACATCCGAATGACCGTTGGTCTCCAGGAACCATCAATTGTCGTCCGGGACGTACTGCACCAAGTCGCCAATACCGCATTTGAAATACGCACACAATTTGTCGATGGTGCTGACCCTGACGTCGTAACGCTTGTTATTGGCGAGCTTCGACAACGTAACGGCATGGACTCCGCTTCCCGCAGCGACGTCCTTGAGCATGAGCACGCGACGCTGCCGGAACTCCACGTCTGCGATTTTTTCCTTCAATTTGAACTTGATAGCCAAGTGCGCCTCCGCCCACCCATACCGGTAAAACGTGACGTTACATAGCTATGTTACTACGTATATAGCGATGTCACTATGCACCATCAAGTACGACGCGCGGATGATCCGCGAACGCCTGAAGGATTCGGTCCTGCTCGAAGGCCGGGCGGGTCCATCTCACAGCTGCGCCTCACCAATGAAAAGTTAAGTATCGTTCCTTTCTTCCGAGCGGCCGGACGCCGCCTGACGCGTCTGCACGCAACGTGCAAGCAAACGCATGCGGGCCCGCCCTGCTCGTCTAGGCGGCCACCCGCGGCCCGACCGGGATCGCGCCGACAGCATCAGCATTCCTTCATGTGACATCACTCAAGATTATGCGGCGCTGGTGTCCCCGCGCAATGGCACAAGGAGTGTGTCATGCCACAGACAAACAAGACGCCGTGGTGGAAGAGGCTCGGCGCGGGTTTCATCACGGGTGCGGCGGATGACGATCCGAGCGGGATCGCCACTTACTCCCAGGTCGGGGCGTCTTTCGGTTACGGCATCCTTTGGACGGTCCCGCTGGCCCTGCCATTGATGATCGGAATCCAGGCGATATGCGGGCGGGTCGGACGTGTGACCGGCATGGGCCTTGCCCGGAATCTGCGCGCAGAATTTCCGATGCCGGTGGTCGCGTGTGCGGTGATCCTGCTTGCAATCGCCAACGTGATCAATCTTTGCGCCGATATTGGCGCGATCGGTGCATCCACGAAGTTGCTGGCGGGCGGTCCCGCCCCACTGTACGCCGCCGTGGCAGCCCTGCTCTCGGTGTTGCTGCAAGTGTTCGTGCCGATGCCGCGCTACACCCCTGTCCTGAAATTGCTCGCACTCAGCCTGTTCGCGTACGTCGCGACAATCTTCATGGTCCGTGTGCCTTGGGCCCACGTGCTGAAGGAACTGGTCTGGCCGACGTTCACGCTGAAGGTGGACTACGCCATGGGTATCGTCGCGGTTCTCGGCACTACCATCAGCCCCTATCTATTCTTCTGGCAAAGCTCGGAGGAAGCCAACGAAGTCCGATCGAATCGTCACCGGCAGCCGCTGCGCCAGAAGCCTGCACACGCAGAGGGTGCGCTGCGCCGCATCTGGCTGGACACGCTCACCGGAATGTTGTTCTCCGAGGTGGTGGCGTTTTGCATTATTCTTGCCGGCGCCGCAGTCCTTCATGCCCACGGCAAGACCGACATCCAGTCGTCGGCCGATGCGGCGATGGCATTGAAACCGCTGGCTGGGAAGTTCGCGTTCGTGCTTTTCGCGGGCGGTATCATCGGCACCGGATTGCTCGCCATTCCGGTGCTGGCCGGTTCGGCGGCCTTCGCGCTCGGCGAGACGTTCCGGTGGCGCACCGGCCTTGACCACAAGCCGCAACGCGCAAGATTGTTCTACGGCACCATTGCGATCGCGACCCTAGGCGGCATGCTGATCAGTTTTACGCCCGTCAATCCGATCAAGATGCTGTACTGGAGCGCGGTGATCAATGGCGTGGTCGCGGTGCCCCTGATGGTTCTGATCATGCTGCTGGCAAGCCGCAGCAAAGTCATGGGCAAGTTCACCAGTCCCCGCGCGCTCAAGGCGCTGGGCTGGGCCGCCACCGGCGTGATGGGTGCCGCGACACTCGTGATGTTCGCGACGCTATTCCTGCCGCACCGGTAGCGCCTGGCTTCGATGTCCCACCGTTGGGGCCGAATCGCCGGCGAAGGCGGTCCCCCGAAGGCGGTCCCCCACCACCCAGCGTTGCACCGCCCAACCTCTTTCGCGATCGTTGCGTCTACGCTTCGCGTGACAAACCCTCGCGTTTCCACCGCTATCCACCGTCGTACGTTAGGGAAGCCGGCGGCGCCCGAAGATCAGCGAAACAATGAACAGGACGATAAAAATGACGAATAGGATTTTTGCGATGGTCGCAGCAAGGCCGGCAACGCCGAAAAATCCGAAGAAACCGGCAATGATGGCGATGATCAGGAAAACGACTGCGTAGTACAACATGGGATGCTCCTTGTCGCAGCGGGATTATCAACCTTGTCGATTAAAAAAAGCTTCGGGCAGAAATATCCTTTTGCTGCCCGAAGCGTGCCAACGCATTTGACGCGTTGACCGCCGAATCCGAACGCACAGGGGGAAGCGCTCGAACCGGCACGGAGCCATCCGTGGCGCCGCAGGAAGTGCCGGAGGGGAACGGCACTTCGTAGACGCCGGGCTGCGCACGAATCAATTGCGTGCTATGCCCGTCACATGTCGTCTTCGAACTTGCGAACCTGTTTGACTGCCTCGTCCTTGGCGATGCCATACCTCTCCTGCAACCTACCGGCGAGGTATTCGGCATCTCCGTCTGCGACCCGCAAATCGTCGTCGGTCAACTTGCCCCAGCGCGACTTCAGCTTGCCGCTCAATTGCTTCCACTGTCCTTTGATCCTGTCTTCGTTCATTTCACTGCTCCATCCATGTGGTAACCGATTGCAAATTGCTGATTACAATTACAACTCGCATTCGAATTCGTAAACCTGCAGGAAAGCTTCACGGCGATCCAGGCCGTAGCGCTCCTGCAATCTTTCTGCAAGGTATGCGGTATCGCCCGTTTGCGATTGCACGTCCCGTTCTGTCAGCATTGGCCAGTGCCTCCGTATGCGGCCTGCAATCCTCGGCCATTCGAGTTTGACCACATCGACATTTGCGTCCTTCATGTGCACCTCCTGGCGGTAACGTCCAATGTTAGTGCTCGGGTCCAGACCCATCGGCACTCGGCAATTGCACCCAGAAGCGCGCGCCCTGTCGTGTGTCGTTGCATCCGACCGCGCCACCGTACGCCGCTGCGATTCTTGCTGCGAAGGCGAGGCCCAAGCCGCTGTGCTCGGCCGGCTCGGACGTCATGAACGATTGGAAGATCGCGGGCGATTGCACCCGCACACCCGAGCCATCGTCGGCCAACTCGATCAGCACCGCATCCTGCTTGCCATCGGCGGTCGCCGTAACGGTGACGCTCGTGCTGCCGAACTGGAACGCGTTGTCGAGGATCTCCAAGAACAGACGCTTCAGCGCATCTGTTTGACCGCGCACCAGCGGCAGCCCCTGCTCGCATCCGACCCGCACGTCGCCAAGATCCGAGCAGACTTCCGCGCAGACCGAGAGAACCATGGCGATATCGACGCCGCCCATCCCACCGGGTACCTCGAACGTCGCGAGGCTGCGCCCGTCGCGTAGCAACCGCGCCGCCCGCAGGCATTCCTGCTCCGCCCGATCCAGCGAGACCCGCGCATCGTCTGCGCGATTTTGCGCGATCAGCATGGTCGCAAGTTGGGTCGCAGCCATGATCGAGTTGAGCGAATTCGACACCGCGTGCGCAAGCGAACCGATGACTTGGCTGAAGCTCTCAGGCATCGCCTGTATCGCCTCGCCACACTCACGTTTGATGGAACCATGGTCTGCTGGTGACGGGTTTTCCGATGGCCCGGTGGCGGCGGTCGGCTCGCATTGGGCATGCCCGATGGTTGCGTTCACAGCGTTCGCTCCAAGTCCAGCCATTCGACGATGACCCCGTTGCGTGCCGCCAGCATTTCGATGCGGCCGCGCACGTAGTCGTAAGCGACCGAACTCGGAACGTGCACACGCATTTCCCGACACTCCGAAGTAGTATCGTCCACCATTCCGGCTGAACTGGAATCGCCCCGCTTGCGCGGCGCATCCAGCGACAACTCGACGATGTCATCCACTGCCTGCAAACCGCGTATGGCGGCCATCAGCGCACTGACACCCGTATCGGCGCCGGTGATGCGAATGGACATGCTTTGCGGGACGGCTGTGCTTACCGAGGTTTCCATGCCGGCGATCCGTTGCGGTTGCGAATTCAATGTGGGGATGCGACCGACTCCAGATAAACGCTGGTCGAGTCTGGTTCTTCCGAAAACGCCATGTTGCTGAGGGCAATGATTCCGACCAACCGCTTGTCACGGTTGACCACCGGCAGCCGGCGGATTTCCAGTTCCGCCATATTGGCTGCAACCTCATCGACGTCCTGGTCTTCAAAGCAGTACTTGATGCTGTCGCTCATCACTTCCTGTACGGACGTCGCGGGCGCAAGGTTTTCGGCGACGGCACGCACGGCAATGTCGCGGTCCGTCAACATGCCGACCAGCTTGTCGTCGCGATGGACGACCACGCTGCCAACGTCCTTCTCGCGCATCAGCAATGCCGCCTCGGCGATGGTTTG
>JAICHS010000058.1 GCA_025924775.1 Rhodanobacteraceae bacterium | reverse complement strand
GTGGTGCTGGTCGGCTTCGGCTGGACGGCTTCGATCATCGCGCAGGAACTGACCGAAGCCGGCGCCAACGTGCTGGCGCTCGAACGCGGAAGCTGGCGCGACACCGTGCCCGATTTTTCCGTGACGCATATCCAGGATGAATTGCGTTACGCGGTGCGCAAGGAAATCTTCGAGGAAACCCGTCGTGAGACCATGACGTTCCGCAACAAGCCCGACCAGCTCGCGCTGCCGATGCGCGAACTCGGTTCCTTCCTGCCGGCGTCGGGCGTGGGTGGCGCGGGTGTGCACTGGAACGGCCAGAACTGGCGCTTCCTGCCCACCGATTTCATGTTGCGCACCCACAACGAGCAGCGCTATGGCAAGAAGGCGATTCCGGACGACATGACGATCCAGGATTGGGGCGTCACCTACGAACAGCTGGAACCGTATTACGACAAGTTCGAATACCTGTGCGGCATTTCCGGCAAGGCCGGCAACATCGGCGGCAAGATCCAGTCCGGTGGCAATCCCTTCGAAGGTCCGCGCCGACGCGAATACCCGCTGCCGCCGCTGAAGCGCAGCGCCGCGACCGTGCTGTTCGACAAGGCCGCGCGCGAAGTGGGCCTGCATCCGTTCCCCGCTCCGGCCGCAAATACGTCCAAGCCGTATCTGAATTCCCTGGGTGTGCAGATGGGGCAGTGCACCTATTGCGGATATTGTGAATGGTTCGGCTGTGCGAACTATTCCAAGGCCAGCCCGCAAAGCACGATCCTGCCGGTGCTGCTGAAGAAGGACAACTTCAGCTTCCGCACGCATTCGAGCGTGGTGCGCATCCTCACCGACTCGAATGGCAAGCGCGCGACCGGCGTGGTGTACGTCGACCAAAACGGCAAGGAATACATCCAGCCGGCGCAAATGGTGGTGCTGTGCGCATTCGCACACCACAACGTGCACCTGCTGCTGGTGTCGAAGATCGGCGTGCCGTACGACCCGACGACCGGCAACGGCGTGGTGGGGCGCAACTATGCGTACCAGGTATCGAGTTCCGTCAACGTCACCTGCAAGGAACGCCTGAATCCCTTCATGGGCGCGGGCGCGCTGGGCCAGGTCGCCGACGATTTCAACGGCGACAACTTCGACCATACCGACAAGGGATTCCTTGGCGGAGGTTACATCGCGCTGTGGAACACCGGTGGGCGCCCGATCCTGCAGGAATACCTGCCCAAGGGCACGCCGAAGTGGGGCGCGGGCTGGAAAAAGGCGCTGCACGAGGATTACCTCTATTCCACGCACATGCAGTGCCACGGCGGAGTGATGAGTTATCGCGACAATTACCTCGATCTCGACCCGACCTACAAGGACGCCTACGGCAATCCGCTGCTCAGGTTGACGTTCGATTTCCACCACAACGAAAACGCGATGTCGAAGTTCCTCACCGACCACGCCACCGAGATCGCGAAAGCCATCCCCAATCGCGGCATCAATGCCAAGCCGCGCGAGGGCGATTACTCGATCGTGCCTTACCAGACCACCCACAACACCGGTGGCGCGGCGATGGGTGTCGACCCGCGCACCAGCTTCGTCAATCCGTTTCTGCAATCGTGGAACGTGCCCAATCTGTGGGTGATGGGTTCGACCGTGTTTCCGCAGAACGCGGGTTACAACCCGACCGGTACCGTGGGCGCGCTGGCGTTCTGGGCGGCCGACGCGATGAAGCGCTACATCAAGAACCCGCAGCCGCTGGTGCAGACGTGAACGCGAAGCTGCTCATCGCGGGCGCGTTGGTGCTGGCGTCGGCCGGTGTCGCGGTGGCGGCGGTGCAGGTGTATGCGCCCACGCGATCGCGCGCACCCTGGACCACCATCCAGAAAGGCAAATACCTGGCCCGCGCCGGCGACTGCGAATCCTGCCATACCGCGGAAGGTGGCAAACCCTACGCAGGCGGGCGCCCGGTGCCGACGCCGTTCGGCATTGTGTACTCGGTCAACATCACCCCCGACCCGGGCACCGGCATCGGTGAGTGGAGCGAAGAAGATTTCTACCGCGCGATGCACGAGGGCATCGACCAGCAGGGCAACCGACTGTATCCGGCGTTTCCCTATCCCTGGTACACGCACATGACGCGCGGCGACGTGGATGCGATCAAGGCCTACCTCGCTACCGTGAAGCCGGTGCGGCAGGTCGATCGCGACACGAAACTCGGCTGGCCTTTCAGCATGCGCAGCATGCTGGCGGTGTGGGACAAGCTGTACCTCGACGCAAAACAGTTCCAGCCCGATCCCGCACGCTCGGCGGAATGGAATCGCGGCAAGTACCTCGTCGATGGCGCGGGCCATTGCGGAGCCTGCCACAGCTCAAAGAACGTGCTTGGACACGCCGACACCAGTCATCCGATGCAGGGCGGCATGGCCGAACACGTTTTCGCGCCCAACCTCGGCGCGGGCGAACGCGACGGCCTGAGCGGCTGGACGCGCGACGACATCGTCCGGTATCTCGACACGGGCTCCAACCGCTACGCGACAGCCGCGGGCCCGATGGCGGAAGTGGTGCAGGCATCCACGCAGTATCTGAAGCAGAGCGACCTCGAAGCGATGGCGACGTATCTGAAGTCGCTCGAAGGGCCGACGCCCGAAACACCGAACGCGCCGGACAAGGACACCATGCGCGCGGGCGCGGCGCTGTATGTCGACGATTGCGCGGGCTGCCACATGAACAATGGCGCAGGCATCGCCGATGCGTTCCCGCCCCTGCGCGCGAGTTCCGCGGTGCAGGCGGCCAAGCCCGACCTGCTGATCGCGGTGATCCTGCAGGGCGCGCGCTCTCCCGCGACCAGTGCCAAACCGACCGAGCTGATGATGCCGGCGTTCGACGACAAGCTGGACGACGCCGAAGTCGCCACGCTGACCACTTACATACGCAATGCATGGGGCAATCGCGGCGGCGACGTTTCCAAGGGCGACGTCGCCAAACTGCGCAACACGCTGGCTAGCGCGCCTCACTGAAGCTGCTGCCGGACGCGCTCACGGAGGAGCCGCGTGATGAAATCCAGACTGCACATGGCCTACCTCTTCCAGTCGATACCGCGCCCGAACCCGACCGCCAACGTCGTGAACAAGGGTAAGCAGGAACATTTCAATGAGAACTACGGCGCGCCATACGCGTCGATCCTGAAGCCGTTCCTTTCGCCGCTCGGGCCGCCCTGCCAACAACCGCCATGGGGCGAGATCGCCGGTGTCAACCTGCGCGACGGCAAGATCACGTGGATGCACCGCAACGGCAACACACGCGACCGCGGCAAGATTCCAATTCCGTTCGAAATGGGCGTGCCTGGTTTCGGCGGTCCGCTGATCACCGCGGGCGGCGTGGTGTTCTACTTGGGCACGATCGACGGCACCTTCCGCGCCTACGACGAAACCACCGGCCAGCAGTTGTGGCAGGCGGGCCTGCCGGCGGGCGGGCAGGCCACACCGATGACGTATTCGGTCGACGGCCGGCAATACGTGGTGGTGATGGCCGGCGGCCATGGTTCGGCCGGAACGCGGCTCGGCGATTCGGTGGTGGCCTACAGCCTGCCAACCGCGCATGGAACGGCCACGCACTCGGCGCATACCGCGGAAGAGGCACGTTGAACTCCATGCCCATGCATCGGCGCCGGAGTTCGATGGAGTGCGACGGTCAGTCCGTCGTCGCAGCCGGTTCCCGCTCAGTCTTCGGGCGGCCTGGCCGGTACGAATGGCGAAACGGGGTCGCTGCCTGGGAAGGTTTCCTCGAGCGCGTCGTCCAAGTTGTCGCTTTCGTGGCGCTTGCGTTGCTTGCGCTCATTCTCCGATTCTTTTCTGGCAGGTTTGCCCTCGGGGTGTCCGACGTCCTTGCGATCGCGGCCTTTCATGGTGTGGACTCCTTTGCACGTGGCTATCCAAGGGTGCGGGGCATCACGTGAACCCACGCGTAGCGATAAATCACGCAAATGTTCCGCACAACGCGGCGATGCGTCACGTTCACCGGGGCTTGACAGCGCACCGGCTGAACTAATGCCCACACCGCTTCCGGAGCCTGGCAATGAACGGGATGTTCGAATTCGGTACGCCGTGGTGGCAATTGGTGGTACGTGCGATCGTCGTGTATATCGCGCTGTTCGTACTGATCCGCTTGTCGGGCAAACACACGCTGGGCGAGCTCAGCATATTCGACTTGATCGTGGTAATCGTGCTGGGCAGCGCGGTGCGCAGCTCGCTGATCGGCAATGACACGTCGTTGCAGGGCGGTTTGATCGTAGTGGTGGTGCTGTTGTTGCTTGACTGGATCAGCACCTGGTTCGCTACGCACTTCACGCGCGGCGACCGCTGGCTGCAAGGGCAGCCGGTACTGCTTGCGCGTGACGGGGAACTCTTTGAGGATGTGCTTAAACGCTGCAACATTCCGCGCAGCAATTTCGTATCGTCGATGCGCAAGCACGGCTGCAGGAACCTGCAGATGGTGGAGCTGGCCATCCTGGAGCCCAACGGCAGCATCACGGTGCAGAAGCGCGCAGCTGGCGGGAGCGTGCGCGCATGAGCCGGGTCAGCGATCGGCAGGAAGTGGACCGTGGCGCGAACGGCCAGCACGCACCTGCGTTGGACGACGAGGAACGCCGCGACGCCGAACGCCGCATGCCTCCACGCGCAGCTGTATTGCATGAAGCGGTCGGCGCCGTTGGCGAAGAGGAACTCAAGCGCACACCTTCGGCTCTGACGTGGTCGGGACTGGCCGCGGGTCTGTCGATGGGTTTCTCGATGGTGGCGAGCGGCGCATTGAAGGCATACCCGCCAGAGGCGCCGTACGCGCATCTGCTGATAGCCATCGGTTACAGCACGGGATTCGTGATTGTGATCCTCGCGCGCCAACAACTGTTCACCGAGAACACGCTCACCGTGGTGCTGCCACTGATCTCCGCCCCGAGCTTGGGCAAGCTGGGGCTGGTGCTGAGACTGTGGACCGTGGTCTTAATTGCCAACATTATCGGCATCGCCCTGTTCGCGCTTGCGGTGGCCAAGCTGCCGCTGTTTGCGCCACCCATCGATCACGCGATTGGCGCGCTGGGCGCCACGTTGATGTCGTATTCAGTCCCGGAAATGTTCGTGAAAGCCGTCGCGGGAGGCTGGATCATTGCAACGATGGTGTGGCTGATGCCGGCCGTGGAATCGGCGCGACTGTGGATCATCGTCGGCTTGACCTGGCTGATCGCGGCGGCGGGACTGGTGCACGTGGTCGGCTCCGCAGGCGAGATGTTCTATCTGGCGTTTACCGGGCAGCTCGCGTGGCCGGAAGTGTTCAAGCACTACCTTGGTCCGGTGCTGACCGGCAACATCGTGGGCGGCACGGTGATCTTCACCTTAATCAGCCACGCACAGGTGCGCAGCGATACGTGGTGATGGGGCCTGTTCACTTGGTTTTCTCGTGGATTTCACGAGGCGCGCATGCTCGAAACGCGACAATCAGCTCTTACTGGAGAGAAGGAGCAAGTCATGACCAGGAAGGCATTATGGTTGGTGTTGATGCTTGCGCCGGTGGCCTCATCGGGTGCGCATGCGGCAGAATCGACGATGAAATGCACAATGACGTTCACCCTGTCCGGCTGGTCGGCGATTTACCAGACCGCGGACGGGCACGGCAAGGTGACCTGCGCGAACGGACAAGCGATGGATGTCGACATCAGCGCCAAGGGCGGCGGCCTGACGGTCGGGAAATACAAGATCGATGACGGACGCGGGCATTTCAGCGGCGTGAACAGCATCGACGACGTGCTGGGAAGCTACGCCACCGCCAACGCCCACGCAGGCGCGGTGGGTTCCTCGCACGCCGCAGCGATGACCAAGGGGGATGTGTCGCTGGCACTGACGGGCACTGGGAAGGGTTGGGACATCGGCGCCGGCTTCTCCGCGTTCACCATTAGTCGGGCGAAGTAGACGCGATTTGCTGGACCTAACGAGGCGCCGCGTCCGGTGGGCCGGGGTGCCGCGCGCAGCCATCGGATGGGTCCGCTCGCATTTTCACCTCGCGCAGACCGTGTCCAGCACGTTCGTGGTGGTGATCGGCTCGGGGCGGTCGCGGGCGTGTTGGTGACGGGCCTGCTGGCCGACCGGCTGGTCGCGAAAGGCTGGATCGCCGCGCGTATGCAGGTGGGTGCCTGGGCGTATCTCCTGGCGGTGGCTGCACTGATTCCAGCAATGCTGCTACCCGATCTCACGGCGGCTGCGCCTTTGATGTTCGTCGCGGCAGGAGGCTTGGACGGCGCGTTTCCACCGGTGGACGCCGCGCGGCTCGACGTGATGCACTCACGTTTGTGGGGGCGCGCCGAGGGCGTGCGCTCGACCGTCGTGTACCTGGCGCAGGCGGTTTCGCCGCCGTTGTTGGATGGCTGTCGGCACTGCTGGCAGGCCGTGGCGGATTGATCTTCGGATCAGCCGGCGACGCACCGGGCGGGCAGGGCGGCGGCAATCTCGACACGACCTTCGCGGGGATGGCGACCATGCTGGCCGCAGCGGCCGCGGTGTTAGCTGATCGGTGCGCGCAGCTATCCGTGCGACGCCGCGACGGCGGTGGCATCGGAGCAGGCGACCAGGCAAGCAAGTAGCCCGGATCGGGCGCAGCGCAATCAGGGGCTTCCTTACTGAATGTTTCCCGGATTCCGTTTCACTTCATCCGGGCTGCTCGTGGTAGCGAAACCGCCCCAGAGACCAGGTTCACGAACGCTTCGCCGCCTTCTTGCGCGTGCTGGACTTGCGTCGCGCGGTGGTGCGATGGCCGGCTTTCTTTGCAGCGGAGCCGGACTTCTTCGCGGGCGTACGCTTGTTGTCTTTGATGCTTTTCTGCAGCAGCGACATGAAATCCACCACGTTGGTGGACGCGTTCTTCGGCATCGCGGCTTCTTCCGCCGCGGGGGCGCGCACTCCGCCCTTCGCCTTGATACGCGCCTCGATCACCTTCGTCAGTCGCTCGCGGAAATCGTCGTGGTATTCGTCCGGCTTCCACTTGCCGACCATCGACTTCACCAGCGTCTCGGCCATGTCCAGTTCCTTCTGGCTGACGCGATAGACGGAAATTTTCTTGTCGGGAAGCGCGTATTCGTCGTCCGTCACGACTTCCTGCGGATAACGCAGCAACAGCAGCAGCAGCGCATCGTCGCGCGGCAACACCAGCGCAAGGTATTCGCGGGTGCGGATCACCACCCGCGCGAGGCCGGCGGTCTTCAGTCGCTTCAATGTTTCGCGCAGCAGCACGTAGCCCTTTTCCGCCTTCTTCGCCGGCACGAGGTAGTAGGGCCTCTCGAAATATTCGGGACCGATGTCGCCTGCATCGATGAAAGCCTCGATGTCCACCGATTCGGTGGATTCCGGCGCGGCTTTCTCGAAATCCTCCTTTTCGAGCACCACGTAATTGCCGTTGTCGTACTCGAAGGCCTTCACCACTTCCTTCCAGGGCACTTCGTCGCCGGTTTCCTCGTTGACGCGTTCATAGCGGATGCGCGCGTTGTTGCGCGAATCCAGCATGCGGAAGTGCAGGTCGACATGCCGCTCGCCGGGCATCAGCTGCACCGGGATGTTCAGCAGACCGAAGGTGATGGTGCCGCTCCAGATGGGTCTTGCGGCCATGATCGTTCTCCTAGTGTCGCGCAGGTCACTTCCAATTTCATCCTTCCCGCGAAGGCGGGAATCCATTCTGCTCTTGCCTTCCGCAGCCAAACCTGAAATTGACCCCGGCCTTCGCCGGGATGGCGGCAACAGGATGCCGTTGTCCGTTACCGCTGCGGCAACGCCTGACGAATTTCGTTGAAGCCCCGCCATGGATCCTGTTTCAGCGTCTTCAATCGCCGTGCCAGGTTCGCGAAGGTGTATTGGGCGGCCGATTTCAGCCGCGACAATTCTTCCCACCGCAGCGGAGTGGCGACGCCGGCGCCCGGACGCGCACGCACGCAGTACGACGCCACCGCGGTGGAACCGCGCGCGTTGCGCAGATAATCCACGAAGATGCGGCCCTTGCGGCGATTCTTCGTCGCCACCGACACGAAGTCCTTCGGCGATTCCTGCTCGAGCGTGCGCGCCAGTGCGTGCGCGAAAGCCTTGGCCGTCTCCCAATCCGGCCTCGGATTCAGTGGCACCACGATGTGCACGCCCTTGCCTCCGGTGGTGCGCAGGAAGCTTTCGAGCCCAACCGCCTGGAGCCGTTCGCGTACAACGTGCGCGGCGTCGCGCACACGCGGCCACGCCACGCCCGTATCAGGGTCAAGATCAAACACCAGCTGGTCGGGATGTTCCAGGTCGACGATGGTCGAACCCCACGGATGGATCTCGATGACATTCATCTGCACCAGACCCATCACGCCTTCGATGTCGTTGACGTACATGTACTGCTGCTGTTTGCCGTCGGTCTTGCGCGCGTCGCCGACGCCGATGGTTTCCGGCATGCTGGTCATGGGATGTTTCTGGAAGAAGCATTCCTTGCCGGCGCCATCGGGGCAGCGAACCAGCGACAGCGGTCGCCCCACCACACCGGGTAGCAGGTGTTCCGCGATGCTTGCGTAGAATTCGGCGAGCGCTTGCTTGGTGACGGGCGGCTTGTCGATCAACACGCGATCGGGGTGCGTTAGCTTGATTTCAGGTTCGCTTTTCGCGCGCTTGCGCGCTGCGATCCTGGGGGTGGCTTTGGCTGGCACGGAAGTGGTCTCCAGGGCGCGATCGTTGTCGCGAAGATCCGCGGGCGACTTGTCGGATCGCACGCCCCTGAAGCTGGCCTGGCGGAGGAAATCATCGCCGGTACGCCCGCGAAATTCGATTTCCACCACGGTGTCGGGCTGCACCCACAGCGGCCGCGCGCCGCGCAGTTGCTTCATGTTGGGCGCGTCGATCAATTTCGGCTTGTGCTTCGCCGGCTTGAGTTGATCGTGCAGGCGCTCCAGCATCGCTCTGTCCATGCCGGTGCCGACACGGCCGACGTACCGCCATTGCTTGCCGCGCGGTTCGGCCAACAGCAATGCGCCCAGCGCGCCGCGCGAACCCCTTCCGGGCGTGTAGCCGACGATCACGAATTCATCCGAGTCGATGCATTTCAGCTTGCGCCACGCAGCGCCGCGTCCGCCGCGATACGGCGAGTTGACCGCTTTGCTCATCACGCCCTCGAGTCCCGCTTCGCAGGCGCGCTGGTAGGCGAGCGCGCCGTTGCCGCGAAGAAAGCCCGAGACCACCAGCGGGCTCGTCGACGGATGGGCTGGGGCGTATTCCAGCAGGCGCGACAGGGCGGCCTTGCGTTCCAGCAACGGCGCGTCGCGCAGGTCATCGCCGTTCAGCACAAGCAGGTCGAACACGGCGTAGCGCATCGCCTGCGACTGCGCGCAGTTGAACTCCTTCTGCAGCAGGTCGAAGCGGCTGCGGCCCTGCTCGTCGAATACCACCAGTTCGCCATCGAGCACGCAGTTGCGGCAATCCTGCGCAAGAATCGCCTCCGCGATCGCGGGTAGTTTTTCGGTCCAGTCGAGCCGGTTGCGCGACAGCAAGTGCAATTCGGGTCCGCGCCGCCACGCCAGCATCCGGTAGCCGTCGTATTTCACTTCGTGCAGCCAGTTCTCGCCTTGCGGCACGTGCTGGTGCAGGCGCGCGAGTTCGAATTCGAATGCATCAGGTGCCGGCAGCGACGGCGCGGCTTTCGCGGCGCGCGAACGGCGTGTCGCGCGCGCAGCAGGCTCGATGGCGTGTTCCGCTTTCCACTGGGACAGCGTCGTGTCGTCGGCCACGTCATCGGCCACCACGAATTCGTCGTCGCCCTTGATCAGCAGCCACTGCGGCTTGCCAGCTTGCATGCGCGTGCGCACCAGCGACCAATGGCCGCGCAGGCGCGAGCCGTGCAATTCGAAACGCAAATGACCCTTGTCGATCTGCTGCGCGGCGGAACCTTCGGTGCTCCAGGTGCCTTCGTCCCAGATCGCCACGGTGCCGGCACCGTAGTGGCCTTCCGGAATCGTGCCCTCGAACGAACCGTAACTCAACGGATGGTCTTCCACTTCCACCGCGAGATGCTTGATCGACGGGTCACGCGACGGCCCCTTTGGCACCGCCCAACTGTGCAACACGCCACCCACCTGCAAGCGCAGGTCGAAGTGACGGCGGCGGGCGTGGTGCAGGTGGATGACAAACCGACGGCCGACCGGGGCGCCCGAATGGCGCGCGCGCGGCGTGACGGCCGGCTCCGGCGTGCGTTCGAAGTGCCGCTTGCGCCGGTAGGCCGCAAGCCCTTCCGGTGAACGTTTCGGCGTATGGCGTCCTGCCATGCCGGCAGCGTAGCAACCCGGCATGCATGCGAGGTGAACGTTGCCGCATCGGAATTTGACGGCACCTGAATGCGCGGCTGCCTATGCTGCAGCCGCTCGACGGGAGCGAGGAAAGGAGCATTGCCATGGATCGCACCAATCTCCTGGATATGATTGAGGTAATGGACGAGGAACTTCGCTACAACGCCGCTGCTGCGCTGGTAGCGAGGCGAACGGCGCAGCGCGAAGTTTTCACCCGCAAGGCACGCCAGAGCGCGGCGGCGATCCGGGTGATTCGACAGGAACTGGCGAACAAGCACGGTGGCCGTTCCCGGCGGCGCATCGACGCCTGCATCGAGCGGATTCTCGAAACGCAGATCGAACTCACGCGCACCGCCATGGAATGACGGGGTTCGTATTCGCCGATCCGGACCGCCCGTGAGTAGGAATGGTTTCTCTGCGCCAAGGACTTCCGTGAATCGAGCCGCCCCAGCAACTGGCCGATCGGCATCGCGCAAGTTGCGCCGCGTGAGCGACGGCGAACCCGGCATCACGCGCCGCCGCGCCGGCCGCGGCTTCGCATACGTTGATGCGAAGGGCGTGCCTGTTCGCGATGAAGCAAACCTGGCCCGCATCCGCGCGCTGGCGATTCCGCCGGCCTATACCGATGTCTGGATTTGCGCGGATCGTCGCGGGCATCTGCAGGCAACGGGCCGCGACGCGCGCGGGCGCAAGCAGTACCGCTATCATGTGGCCTGGCAGCAACGGCGGGACGCCAGGAAATATCGGCGCCTGTTGCGCTTCGCCGAGCGGTTGCCGCTGTTGCGCGCACGCCTGCGCCGTGACCGGCGGCTCGAGGGTCTGCCGCG
>JAICHS010000057.1 GCA_025924775.1 Rhodanobacteraceae bacterium | reverse complement strand
TCGATGCCCGCTGTCGCGCGTCTCCACCAGTTCCACGTCGCCCAGTCCCTGCGACAGCGTGTGTGCGTCCCCGCCTTGCGCCAGCTTGATCGCCAGCCGCACCTCGTTGGCCGAGTCGGCGTAGCGCAACGCGTCTTCGTAGCCGATGTGGCCGGCGTGATACAGCTCGACCAGGCTCTGGTCGAAGGTGCACATGCCAAGGTTGGTCGACTGCTTCATCACGTCCTTGATCTTGTGGATCTCGCCCTTGCGGATGTAATCCTGGATCAGCGGCGTGCCCAGCATTACCTCCATGCACACGCGGCGGCCCTTGCCGTCGGGCGTCGGAATCAGCTGCTGCGCGACGATGCCTTTCATGTTCAACGACAAGTCCATGTACAGCTGTTCGCGCACGTCCTCGGGGAAGAAATGGACGATGCGCTCCAGCGCCTGGTTGGCGTTGTTGGCGTGCAGCGTGCACAGCACCAGGTGGCCCGTCTCCGAGAAGTGGATGGCGTATTCCATGGTTTCGCGGGTGCGTACCTCGCCGATCATGATCACGTCCGGCGCCTGGCGCAGGGTGTTCTTCAGCGCGTTTTCCCAGCTGTCGGTGTCGATGCCAAGTTCGCGCTGGGTGATGATGCAGCCTTCGTGCTTGTGTACGTACTCGATGGGATCCTCGATGGTGATGATGTGTCCCGTGGAGTTCTGGTTGCGATAACCGATCATCGACGCCAGCGACGTCGATTTGCCCGAGCCGGTGGCGCCCACGAAAATCACCACGCCGCGCTTGGTCATCGCCAGCTGCTTGACGATCGGATGCAGGTTCAGTTCCTCGATGGTCGGAATCTTGGACTCGATCCGGCGCAACACCATGCCAACGCAGTTGCGCTGGTAAAAGCACGACACGCGAAACCGCCCGACGCCAGCGACACCGATCGCGAACTGGCATTCATGGGTTTTCTCGAACTCCTCGCGCTGGAGCGGGTTCATCACGTTCAGCACCATGTCACGCGCTTCCGACGCGGTCAGGGGCGTCTGCGTGATCGGCACGATGCGGCCGTTGACCTTGATCGATGGCGGGGCGCCGGCCGTGATGAACAGGTCCGACGCCTTCTTGTGCACCATCAGCTTGAGGAAAGACGTGAAATCGACTGCGCTCATGGCACGCTCCAAAGTTTGATGCTTGTCTTCATCATCCCGGCGAAAGCCCGACAAATTCGTCCGGAGCGAATTTGAACGGCCGAGGGCCGGCCCAACGGGCAACACCCACGGACAGACTGCGTAACCCAGCGTCTTTTGCAGACGCCCGAATTCCTCTACCGGACCCCGCGCCGTCGGCCAACCGTGGCCTGCACGGGATGACCGCATCCTGCGGTCACTTGAAGGTCTCTTTGACCTTGGCCCGCGACAGCGCATCCTGGCGCGTGATCAGGCCGCGCCGCACCAGGTCCTGCAGGCACTGGTCCATCGTCTGCATGCCGTACTGCTGGCCGGTCTGGATGGCCGAATACATCTGCGCCACCTTGTCCTCGCGGATCAGGTTGCGGATGGCCGGAATGCCGACCATGATTTCCCACGCCGGTACGCGCCCGCCGCCAACCTTCTTCAGCAGCGTCTGCGTGATCACCGCGCGCAACGATTCCGACAACATCGAGCGCACCATCGGCTTTTCACCCGCCGGGAACACGTCGATGATGCGGTCGATGGTCTTGGCCGCCGAGTTGGTGTGCAAGGTGGCGAATACCAAGTGTCCGGTTTCCGCGGCGGTCAGCGCCAGGCGGATGGTTTCGATGTCGCGCATCTCACCAACCAGAATGTAGTCCGGGTCTTCGCGCAGCGCCGAGCGCAGGGCTTCGGTGAAACCGTGCGTGTCCCGGTGCACCTCGCGCTGGTTGATGACGCACTTCTGCGCGGTGTGCACGAATTCGATCGGATCTTCGATCGACAGGATGTGTCCGAAGTGGTTCTTGTTGACGTGATCGACCATGGCCGCCAGCGTGGTCGACTTGCCCGAGCCGGTCGGCCCGGTCACCAGGATCAGGCCCTGCGGCTGCTCGATCAGGTCCTTGAAGATCTTGGGGGTGCCCAGGTCTTCCAGCGTCCAGACTTCCGCCGGAATGGTACGGAACACCGCGCCCGCGCCGCGATTCTGGTTGAAGGCGTTGACGCGGAAGCGCGCGAGGCCGGGAATCTCGAACGAGAAGTCGACCTCAAGGAATTCTTCGTAATCACGCCGTTGCTTGTCCGACATGATGTCGTACACCAGCGCGTGCACCTGCTTGTGCTCGAGCGCGGGCAGGTTGATGCGGCGGATGTCGCCATCCACCCGGATCATCGGCGGCAGGCCCGCCGACAGGTGCAAATCCGAGGCCTTGTTCTTGACCGAAAAGGCCAACAGTTCAGCGATATCCATGAACCCCCTCCGACAAGAATGACCGCCGCCCACGCATAGTCGGCGGCAACCGGCATCACTGTAACCGATACCTGGGCCTGCAAATTTTGTTCCACCACCCCGGGCCTGCGAATCTGGCGCGAGTATACGTCAGCCGCGAGGCCCGGACCGCGACGTGCTGCGTGGTCCGCGCGCCCGTCCGCGCATCAGCCCTCGGCCCCGTCGCCCCCGAAATCCAGCGTCGCGACCGAACCCTTGCCTGCGCGCGGCGCCAGCGCGACCCGCCAGCCGTACAACTCGCACAGCCGGCGCACGATGGCAAGGCCAAGGCCCGCGCCGCTGACGGTTTCGCCCTTGCCGCGCACGCCGCGATCGAACAGGTGCTCGGCGTCCTCGGCCTTGATGCCCTGGCCGGTATCCTCGACCCGCACGCGGCCCTGCTGGACTCGCACTACGATCTCGCCTTCCTGGGTGTACTTGCAGGCGTTGCCAACCAGGTTGCCCAACGCCACCGCCACCACCGATGACGGCGCCTCCACCGTCGCCCGGGCCTCGACCTCCGCACGCAGTTCGATGGGCTTGCGGCCAAGATCCGGACGGTGGGTGTCGATGATTTCTTCCACCACCTTGGCCACGTCGGTGGTTTCGCCATCGACCGGGCCGGACTTCTCGGCGCGCGACAGCAGCAGCAGCGCCTGGGTCAGTTCGGTGGACTGGCGTACCGCGCGCTCGATGCGTTGCAGCCGGGTGTGCAGCTTTTCCGGAAGATCGGGCGTGGACATCAGCAATTCGGTGGTACTGGCGATCACCGCCAGCGGCGTGCGCAATTCGTGGCTGACGTCGGAATTGAATTCCCGGTCGCGCTGGATCAACGCGCGCTGGCGCTGCGCGTAGTCGTCCAGCGCCACCGCCAGCTCGCCCACCTCGTCTTCCGCGAAGTGCGGCGCCAGTGGTTCCAGCTGCTGGCCACTGCGGAACGCACGCAGGCGCCGCGCCAGGTCGGTGACCGGACGCATCACCCGCCGCGACAGCCAGTAGCCGACCGCCAGCGACAGCAACGTGAACAAGACCACCACCGCGATCACGCCGGTGATCAACTGGCGCTTGCCCAGGCTCTCACGGCTGATGTCGTAGGTGAGGAACGCATCCAGGCCGTACTTGTGGGCGACCGCCAACTTGTAGTGCCGCGGCTTGCCGTCGCTGCCGCCATGCATGTCATACACGCCAGGCGCAAGCCCCTGCCACGCCAAGGGCGCCTGGTACACGGTGCGGTCGCTCCACAACCAGCCTTCCACCAACTTGGAGCGCAGCGGCTGGTCGGGGTGCTGATGCTTGTTCTCCAGCGCCTGCTGGACGTCGGCCTCGAGGCTCTGGTTGATCAGCTGGTTTTCGACCTTGGCGCGCACATACAACGACGCTACCGCGAACAGCGCGCTCAGCCCGAAGCCGAACAGCGTGAAGGTGACGATCAGCCGGAAGCGGAGCTTACGCCGGGACTGCATCCGGATCGACCATGCGGTAGCCGATGCCGTGGCGGGTGTGGATCAGCGGCTTGTCGAAGGGCTTGTCGATGGCCGCGCGCAGGCCGTGGATGTGCACGCGCAGCGAATCCGAATCGGGCAACTCCTCGCCCCACACCTTCTGCTCAAGATCCTGGCGCGTGACGACCGACGGACTGGCCTCCATCAACGCCTGCAGCAGCTTCAGCCCGATCGGGTTCAGCTGGATCGATTCGCCCGCGCGTGTCACTACCAGGGTGTCGAGGTTGTAGGTGAGGTCGGCGATCTTCAACACCCGGCTCTTGGGGCCCTTGCCACGCCGCGCCAGCACCTCCAGGCGCGCCGCCAGCTCGGCCAGTGCGAACGGCTTGGTCATGTAGTCGTCGGCGCCGGACTCGAAACCGGTCAGTTTTTGCTCCAGCGCATCGCGCGCGGTCAGCATCAGGACCGGCGTGTGCTTGCGCGCCTCGCCCCGCAGCTTCTGGCATACCATGATGCCGTCCATGCCCGGCAGGGTCAGGTCCAGCACGATCACGTCGAAGTCGTTGACCACCGCCAGGTGCAGGCCGGTGACGCCGTCGCCCGCAAAATCGACTACGTGGCCACGATCCTCGAGGTAGTCACCGATATTGGTGGCGATGTCGTTGTTGTCCTCGATCACCAGCACACGCATGGCATATTCCTGCGCTCGCGCATGTACGCGCCGTGTCGCAAGCTTAGCGAGAATTGCGCTTGCGCGCTGCAACCGCGGGCGACCGTTCAGCCGTTCGTCCGCACCGCGCGCGCACCCGCGTCGGCATTGCGAATTACAGGCGCCTGCAGATGTGCGTACCGGTCGCGACCCGGCACTCCGGTGCAGGCGCGGTAGCGTCCGCGTTCCCGGCATCCAGCTGGAACGTGAAGGTCTGGCGGTAGCGCCGTCCGGACACCGCCGGCGGCGCAAACCGCCATTGCCCCAACGCCTGCAATGCCGCGGCGTCGAGTGGACCCGCACGGTTACCCACCACGGCCAGGTCGTGCGGCACGCCGGCGGCGTCCAGCGTGAATTCGACGGTCACCTGCCCTTGGAGTCCCGCCAGCATCGCTTGCGGCGGATAGACCGGTGGCACGGTGTGCCGCGGGTGCAACGCGGGTGCGCCGACAGCCGGTGCCTGCATCGTGGTGGACGCGGTGATGGACGCGTTGGCGGGCGCAACGACGGCCGCCACCGCCGGCGCGCGGCGCGGCGCGAGTGCGGCCAGCGTCAACGCCGGTTCCTCCACCGCCGCGATGCGTATGGGCGTCGGCGCAACGCGCGGCGTCGGCGGCTCGGCTGCCAACGCGCGCGGCACGGGCAGCAGGTGTGGACCTGCGATGGGCCGCGCCGGCGAAGACCACGCCAGCGACACGGCCAGGTCATGTCGAACCAGTCGTTGCACGACCGAATTGTTGGTGGCGACCAGCGCCATGTCGCGCTGTCGCCATGTGGCTTGATGCGTGCTCCACCCCGCGACGACCAGCACGCCGGCAGCCAGCAACAACGCGGCATGACTACGCAAGGAGTGGTGAATCTTGCGCCTGGGCGCATCGCCCACGATGAACCACGCGCGCTCCACCAGCACGCCGCCGCTGGCCGCCAGCGCCAGTTCGGCGCGGCCCGCGCGAAATTCCTCCAGCCCCGCCAGGGCCGCGACGAAATCACGTCGCTGGCCGCCGGTGACGCGCAACGCCAGGGCGTCGCAACACAATTCGCGTTCGTTGCGCGCGTCGTTCGAAATCCAGTGCACCGCGGGGTGATAGAAAAACAGCGTCTCCAGCACCACCTGAAACAGGTTTGCGAGATGATCGAGGCGGCGCAGATGCGCCAGCTCATGCGCCAGGATCAGGTCGATCTGCGCCGGTGGCATGCGCGCCAGCACCGCCAATGGCAGCACCACGGCCGGCTTCAACCATCCCACCAGCGTCGGGGTCGCCACCCGCACGCTGGCCAGCACCGGCACCACGCGGCGCAGACCCAGCCGAGCGGCAAATTCGCGGGCCCGCGCCTGCCATTCGGGCAGCCGTTCCGCGACCGCCAGCATCCGCCGCAAGCCACGCCACTGGCGATACACCCGCACGCCCAGCACGGCGACACCCGCCACCCATGCCATGACCAACCACGGCAACGCTGCCGCCAGCCACGCCCGCCAGACCGGTACCGCCGCCGGGTGCGACACCTCGCCCGCGACCGCGCTCATCGCTGTCATTGCGATGCCAGCGGGTTGCACCGCAGTCAGCGCCGCATCGGCCAGCTCGTGCCACGCGGTCGCGACCGGGCACGCCGCCATCGCCACCAGCGCCAGCAGCGCCGCCACGTAACGCGGGTTGCCGCGCGGCAACAGCGCGCGCAGCAGGGCGTACAGCGCAGCCACGATTGCCGCCTGCCAGACAAAATGCAGCAGGCTCCAGCCGAGTACCGAAACCCCGATCGACAGAGCCTCGAGCGGGTTCATGGCTTGGCATCCTTGTCCAGCCGGTTCAGCAGCACGCGGATTTCGCGCAGCTCCTCACGGCTGGCCTGGTGGTCGCCCAGCGCCTGCAACACCAAGCGCGAGTGGGAACCATCGAATACCCGCCGCAGCATGTCGGACAGGAACTTCTTCTGGGTGCGTTCCTTGCTGACGGCCGCCTGGTAGACGTGCGCACGCTGCGTTTCGTCGCGCACGACCAGTCCCTTGTCGTGCATGACCTGCAGCATTTTCAGTGCGGTCGTATAGCCGGTGCCGTCACGCTGATGCAGAATTTCATGCACGGCGCGCACCGTGCAGGCGCCGTGTCGCCACAACACCTGCAGGATCTCCAGCTCGGCCTCGGTCGGCCTTGGCACCTTTGGCCCACGCACCGCCATCAAGCACACCCCCGGTTCGTCGAAATTTTCGCGAAGCCATCACACCGGCATCCTTGCCACGCCGCGACAGTCCGTTCGTCACTTGAACACGGAGCCCTGGCATCGCGCGGCACCGGTGTGGCACGCGATGCGCTCCAGCCACAATTCAGTGTGAGCTTTTTTGCTGCCAATTACCCTGCTGTGCCTTCTGCATCAGCTGGTTCTGGGCATTGCGCTGCTCCTGCTGAATCTGGGCGAACGTCTTGCACGTCTTCACCGGCAAATGCGAGCCCACTGGGACAATGCTTTCGCAGATCAGCTTGTCACCGTCCTTTTTGGTCAGGATCGCATTAATGCTGCTCTGGTCCGCAGCCAATTGCATCCTGGTATTCGCGTCCATCTTGTCCACGCTGCCGAATTTGTCATAGAGCTTCTGCATGTCCGCGAAGTTGCCGTCAATGGTGGTGCGTTCGCCGGGACTGACGAACTGCCAGCGCCCACCCGGTTCCATCTGCTTGTGGATCGCGGCCACAACCGCCTCGAAGTTTTCCTTGGTATCGGCCTTGACCACCGCTTGATTCGGCGCATCCGTCGTTTTGGCCGCGGAATTGGGCCCGGTGGCGTGCCAACCCGAGCCATCCGCGGTTGCGCCGGTCGTGGCACAGCCCTGCAACCCGACACCGGCAACCATCAACATCACCAGCACCCCTGCAAGTTTCATGTCTGCAACCTCGCTGTCGTATTGCCGCGCACCATCGCCGAGCCGGCGCGGACGTGCTGACGCTAGCGCGCTTTGGGCCGGCTGTCAACGACACTCGTCGTACTACGAGCTACGTACGGCTGGCCGGTCCCGTGCTTGAGCACATCGCAGTGGCTTTCAAGGTGCCCCACGACGGCCCCCGCCACATCCACGCCGGTTACCGTCTCGATGCCTTCCAGGCCCGGCGAGGCATTGACCTCCAGCACCAGCGGTCCGCGCGCCGAACGCAGCAGGTCCACGCCCGCGATGCCAAGTCCCAGCACCCCGGCCGCACGCAGCGCGACGGCACGTTCGGCCGCCGACAGCCGCACCGGGCTGCCGGTACCGCCACGATGCAGGTTGGCCCGGAAATCACCCTCCACCGCCACGCGCTGCATCGCGGCCACCACCTTGCCCCCGACCACGAAGCAGCGGATGTCGCGGCCGTTGGCCTCGCGCACGAACTCCTGCACCAGGAAATTGGCGTACAGGCCGCGGAAGGCCTCGATCACACTCTGCGACGCGGCCGGCTTTTCGGCCAGCACCACCCCGGAGCCCTGGGCGCCCTCGTTGAGCTTGATCACGTGCGGCGGCGGACCCAGCATGTTGATGAGATCCGAGGTGTCGTCGGGGTTGTCGCCGAACACCGTCACCGGCAGGTCGATGCCGTGCCGGGCGAGGATCTGCAAGCTGCGCAACTTGTCGCGCGCACGCAGCACCGCATCGGACGAACTCGGCGTGTACACGCCCATCATCTCGAACTGGCGCAGCACCGCCGTGCCGTAGAAGGTCACCGAGGCGCCGATGCGCGGGATGATCGCGTCGATGCCCTTCAGCGGCCGCCCACCGTAGTGCACGATGAATCCGTCGCGCGCAATCCGCATGTAGCAGCGCAACGGATCGAGCACGCGCACGCGGTGGCCGCGCGCGCGTGCCGCGGCGACTAGGCGAGCGGTGGAGTAAAGCCGCGAATTGCGGGACAGGATCGCGATTTTCATGGGAACAGCATCTTCGCGACAAAAAGGGAAGAACGTTCCCCCGAAACCGGTTTTGTTGAAAGTCAGGCCAGGGAAGGTCGTTCTGACGTTCCGCCTTCCCAGAGTCGTTCCACTCGCTACGCGGCAGGAGTATGCAGCGATCATGGACGATCGCAAAAACAATGGAGCGGGTGAAGGGAATCGAACCCTCGTCAGTAGCTTGGGAAGCTACAGCTCTGCCATTGAGCTACACCCGCGCCGGAAACCGGATGGTAGCGAGGCCATGCGCGACCGCGCAACGGCCGCCGAACGCCGGCTAAACACATTCTTAGGCCGCGCTTAGGATACTGGGCCCAGCAGGCCGGCATTCAGCGCGCTTGGGCTGAGATGGCAACCGTAGGCGCCGCACGTTGGTTGGCGGCGCAACGTCGGACGAGGGGCGCCGCACCGACGCAAGCAAACGCGCCCGGTTTCACCACGGGGGTTACCATGTCCCGCTTTGGTCTTTCGCGTTCGCTGCTGGTGGCTGGCGCCATCTGTACGCTGGCGGTTTGCGGATCCACGACCCAGGCGCAGCAATACGACGCGCCACAACCGTACGACCAGACGCTGCCCTACGACAACACGGAGCAGTCGCCCGGCCGCATCGCGCGACTCGCCTATCTGTCGGGCCAGGTGCAGTTCGCGCCGGCCGGCGAAAGCGACTGGGGCTCGGTCGAGGTCAACCGCCCGATGGTCATCGGCGATCGCCTGCTGACCGGCGACGATGGCCGCGCCGTGCTCGAACTTGGCGACGCGTCCGTGCGGATCGACAACGCCAGCGCCTTCGATTTCCTCAACCTCGACCAGGACAACGCCCAGATCGAGCTGTCGCAAGGCACGCTGAACCTTGCAGTGCGCCAGATGGCACAGGGCGAGAACTTCGAGGTGGACACCCCGACCGTCGCGTTCGTCGCGGCCACCCCCGGCATCTACCGCATCGACGACGACCCAGCCGGCACCGGCAGCATGGTGACGGTGTTCCAGGGCTCGGGCACCGTGTATGGCGCCAACGGCGTCAGCCGGCAGGTGGTTGCCGGCACGTCCTACCGCTTCAACGATTCGGCCTTGGCCAGCGTCGACGTGAACGGCCTGCCGCAACCCGACGACTTCGACCGCTTCTGCGAAGCGCGCGATGCCAGCTACGACCGCTACGCGCAAGCGCAACAGCAATACGTGCCGTCGGACATGATCGGAGGCGAGGACCTCGACCAGTACGGCCAATGGAGCGACGTGCCGGAATACGGCAACGTCTGGTACCCGAGCTCGGTGCCGGCAGGCTGGGCGCCCTATCGCGATGGCCACTGGGCGTGGATCGACCCCTGGGGCTGGACCTGGGTGGGCGACGAGCCCTGGGGCTTCGCGCCCTACCACTATGGCCGCTGGGCCTACGTCCGCGATCGTTGGGGTTGGATCCCCGGACCGGTCGACGTGCAGCCGACCTACGCGCCGGCGCTGGTCGCGTTCGTGGGCGGCGCGGGCTTCTCGCTGTCCGTCAACCTCGGCGGAGGCGGCCCGGTGGGCTGGTTCCCGCTGGGCCCGCGCGACGTGTACGTGCCGTGGTTCCACGCCTCACGCAACTACTTCACCAACGTCAACGTCACCAACATCCGCAACGTGTACGTCAACAAGACGGTCATCAACAACTTCTACAACGATTACCAGGCCGGCCGCCGGGTGCCGTTCGGGCGCAACGACTATGCGTACCGCCGGATGCCGGGCGCGGTGACCGCGGTGCCGCGCAACGTGTTCACCGGCGCACGCCCGGTGCGCCCCGCCGTGCTGAAACTGAGCGGCAGTCAGCTCGCGCGCACGCAGATCGCCACGCGCCCCGATGTGAACCCGGACCGGGCCAGCCTGGGCCTGCGCCGCCCGACGGCGCGTCCGGCCGTGCTCAGGGGCCAAACGCCATTCACCCGTCCGGTGGTCGCGCGGCACCAGCCGCCGCCGCGCCCGGTCGAGTTTGCCGCGCGCCAAAGGGTCATCGCCAGCCAGCACGGCCAGCCGCTGACCGCCACGCAGATGCAGGACCTGCGCAAGACCAAGCCCGCTCCGCGCAATGAGCGCGTGCGTCTGGTCCCCGCACTCGCGGGTGCGGCTGCGGGGGCGGCGGCACTCGGCGGCATGCGTCACGGCGCCACCCCGCCGCGTCCGGCCGAACCCGTGGCACGCAACCAGCCGGCGCGTCCCGTGCAAGCCCCAAACCACGCCGAGCCGTCCGCACGCCGCGCGGGCCCCGTAGCCCCGTTCCGCAACACGGTGCACCCGATCCAGGCGCCGGTGAACCCGGCGCGCAACGCCCCGCCACGCCCCAACGAGCTGCCTTCTGCGCGCTTCGCGCATCCGGGTCAGCGGCCCGCAACGTTGCCGCGCGCGCCGGTAATCCAGCGCGTCGGCGAACCCCAACGCGCGGCGCAGGGTTCCGGCCGGTTGCCCGTAGTGCGCCCGGTCGAACGGGTCGAACAGCCGCCACGGCAGCAACCAGGGCAAATGCAGCCCCGACGCCCGCAACAGACTCAGCCGCAGCGCGATGCGCAGGTACAGGCACAGCAACGCGTGCGCGAGCAACAGGCGCAGCAGCAACGTGATGCGCAAGTGCAGGCACAACAGCGCATGCGCGAGCAACAGGTGCAGCAGCAGCGCGCTGCACAAGCGCAGGCACAACAACGCATGCGCGAGCAACAGGTACAGCAGCAACGCGCTGCACAAGCGCAGGCACAACAAC
>JAICHS010000056.1 GCA_025924775.1 Rhodanobacteraceae bacterium | reverse complement strand
GGGCATGGGCCTGCCGGGCGCGTTCCCGCCGTTGAAGGACAACCCGGCGGTACTGGACCCCGACCCCGCCAAGCAGCTCGACGTGATCCTGCACGGCCTGCATGGCCCGGCCATCAACGGCGTCACCTATCCGAGCGCGATGCCGCCCTTCGGCGCCGTCCTGAGCGACGCCGAGATTGCCGACATCGCCAACCACGAGCGCACCTCATGGGGCAACCAAGGCAAGCCCGTCACGGCCGACCAGGTGAAGGCGGCACGCGCGAAGGGGCCGGCCCAATAAGCAACCGCGGCGGGGCACCCCCGGGTGCCCCACCTGCGTTGAAGGGGCGCGGGGGCTGCACTAAATTTGGCGGCTTAACGGGATGGGTGGCCCGCAGGCGACTGCCGGCCGAGCGTGCGACATGCAAACTACGACGACTCCAGCCTGAACCCGCGCGCCTTGCCGGTCACACGAGGGCGCTTGCGCCCTTTTTTATTGCTCGAACGCCACGTCATGATCACGATCACGCTTCCCGACAACAGCACCAAATCCTTCGACGCGCCGCCCAGCGTGCGCGACGTCGCCACGTCCATCGGCGCCGGTCTGGCCAAGGCCGCGCTGGCCGGCAAGGTCGATGGCAAGCTGGTCGATCTTTCCCGCAGCATCGACCACGACGCGCGCGTGGAGATCGTCACCGAAAAATCGCCCGAGGCGCTGGAGGTCATCCGCCACTCGACCGCGCACCTGCTGGCGCAGGCGGTGCAGCGCTTGTATCCCGGCACCCAGGTGACGATCGGGCCGGTGATCGAGGACGGCTTCTACTACGACTTCGCGCCCAAGGGCGAGCCGTTCAAGCCGGAAGACCTGCCCGCGATCGAAGCCGAGATGAAGAAGATCGCCAAGGAATCGCTGCCGTTGTCGCGCAGCGTCAAGTCGCGCGACGAGGCGGTGACGTATTTCCGCGGCATCGGCGAGGCCTACAAGGCCGAGATCATCGAGTCGATCCCGGCCAACGAGGAACTGTCGCTGTACACGCAGGGCGAGTTCACCGACCTGTGCCGCGGTCCGCACGTGCCGGATACGGGACGGCTGAAGTCGTTCAAGCTGATGAAAACGGCAGGCGCCTATTGGCGGGGCGATTCCGACAACGCGATGCTGTCGCGCATCTACGGCACGGCGTGGTTGAACGACAAGGACTTGAAGGCTTACCTCACGCGTATCGAGGAGGCCGAAAAGCGCGACCACCGGAAGCTCGGCAAGCAGCTCGACCTGTTCCACATGCAGGAAGAGGCGCCCGGCATGGTGTTCTGGCATCCCAATGGCTGGACGGTGTACCAGCTGGTCCAGCAGTACATGCGTGGCGTCTATCGCGAGGGCGGTTACGACGAGGTGCGCTGCCCGTCAATCCTGGACGTGTCGCTGTGGAAGAAGTCGGGCCACTGGGACAACTACAAGGAGAACATGTTCTTCACCGAGTCCGAGAAACGGACGTATGCGGTGAAGCCCATGAACTGCCCCGGCCACGTGCAGATTTTCAAGAACAGTTTGCACAGCTACCGCGACCTGCCGGTGCGCATCGCCGAGTTCGGCGGCTGCACCCGCAACGAGCCTTCGGGTGCATTGCACGGTCTGATGCGCGTGCGTGCGTTCACGCAGGACGACGGCCACATCTTCTGCACCGAGGACCAGATCG
Organism: Rhodanobacteraceae bacterium; assembly: GCA_025924775.1. Classification (GTDB taxonomy): domain Bacteria; phylum Pseudomonadota; class Gammaproteobacteria; order Xanthomonadales; family Rhodanobacteraceae; genus 66-474. The sequence goes on along the minus strand of JAICHS010000056.1, from coordinate 9,629 downwards.
AATCCGAGGTGGTGGCGTTCCACAAGCAGGCGCTGAAGGTATACGCCGATTTCGGCTTCAAGGATGTTGAACTGATGCTGGCGTTGCGGCCCGAGGCGCGCATCGGCGACGACGCCATCTGGGACAGGGCCGAGGATGCCTTGCGCAGCGCCTTGCGCAGTGCCGGCGCAACCTGGAAGGAACTCCCGGGCGAGGGCGCCTTCTATGGCCCCAAGATCGAATACCACCTGCGCGACGCGATCGGCCGCGACTGGCAGCTCGGCACCATGCAGGTCGATTTCTCGATGCCGGGACGCCTCGGCGCCGAGTACGTGGGCGAGGACTCCCAGCGCCACGTGCCGGTGATGCTGCACCGGGCCATCGTCGGCTCGATGGAGCGCTTCATCGGCATCCTGATCGAGCACCATGCGGGCAACTTCCCGACCTGGCTGGCGCCGGTGCAGGCGGTGGTGCTGAATATCACCGACAGCCAGGCCGACTATGCGGGCCAAGTGGCGGGGCAGCTGGGTACGGCCGGGTTCCGGGCCAGCGCGGATTTGCGCAACGAGAAAATTGGCTATAAAATCCGCGAGCATACGTTGCAAAAGGTGCCTTGGCTGCTCGTGGTCGGCGATCGCGAGAAGGAGAAGGGCACCATTTCCGTGCGTACACGTTCAGGGGAAGACTTGGGGCAGTTGCCCTTGCAAGCCTTCGTTGAGCGTCTGCGAGCCGAATCTGGCCCGCACTGACGGAATGCACGCCAGGCATCGCTGGCGAACTTGAGCAGGAGATGACGGTATCGCTACCGAAAACAAAGGCAATCGGCGCAACCACGAAATCCGGGTCCCGCGCGTGCGGGTCATCGGCGCCGATGGGGAACAGGTCGGAATCCTCGGTCGTGACGAGGCGTTGGCCATGGCCGAAGAGGCGGGCCTTGACCTGGTCGAGATCCAGCCGACCGCCGAGCCGCCCGTCTGCCGGATCATGGATTTCGGCAAGTTCAAGTTCGAACAGCAGAAAAAAGCCAACGCGGCCCGCAAGAAGTCCAAGCAGGTCGAGATCAAGGAAGTGAAGTTTCGCCCGACCACGGACATCGGCGACTACAACATCAAGCTGCGCAACATGCAGCGCTTCCTCGAGGACGGCGACAAGGTCAAGGTCAACATCCGGTTCCGCGGGCGCGAGATGCGCCATCAGGAATTGGGGATGGAGTTGGCCCGCCGCGTCCAGAACGACATCGTCGAGTTGGGTACGGTCGACCAGTTTCCGCGCATGGAAGGGCGCCAGATGACCATGATGATCAGTCCCAAGAAGAAATAGGCTGATCGAAGCGGGAAGCTTCAATAGTTTTGAATGCCGATGCGGAGCGATCGTGCACGCACCGACTTCCCCCCTCCCCAAGCAGGAATCGCTCGGAGGAGAGGGCAAAAACCGTCACCGCGGAGCGATGACGGCAAGCGTTCGGATGATCCGTTCGCACCACAAGCCGGCAAGGGCATGGATGGAAAGCGTGGTTTCGGCCACCGCCCGCGTCAGTCACGAAAATCGAAAACGGAGTGGCATATGCCAAAGATCAAGACCAACCGGGCCGCTGCCAAGCGGTTCCGCAAGACCGCGTCCGGCAAGTTCAAGGCCGGGCACGCCTTCAAGTCACACATCCTGACCAAGAAGGCGACCAAGCGCAAACGCAACCTGCGCGCCCCCAATCACGTGCATGAGTCCGACACCAAGCGTGTCGCGCGCATGCTGCCCTACGCGTAAGGAGACCGACCATGGCACGAGTCAAACGTGGTGTCACCGCGCGCGCGCGGCACAAGAAAACCCTCAAGGCCGCCAAGGGCTATTTCAACGCCCGCCGCAAGGTCTATCGCGTCGCCAAGCAGGCCGTCACCAAGGCCCAGCAGTACGCGTACATCGGTCGCAAGCAGAAGAAGCGCCAGTTCCGCGCGCTGTGGATCGTGCGTATCAACGCGGCCGCGCGCCAGTTCGGGCTGTCCTACAGCCGCCTGATCGACGGCCTGGCCAAGGCCGGCATCAGCGTCGACCGCAAGGTGCTGGCGGACCTTGCCGTCAACGACATCGCGGCGTTCGGTGCGATTGCCGAGAAGGCCAAGGCCAAGCTGGCTGCCTGATGCGTTCCGGCGTTCGCGCCGGTTCGGCATGGTGCACGCAAGCGGGGAGAAGGCCCGGCCTTCTCCCCGCTTTTCTTTTGGCTTGAAGGGTAGCGATGGATACCTTGACGCACACGACCGAGGCGGCACTGGCGGCAATCGCCGACGCCGCGACGCTGGACGCGCTGGAGGCGCAGCGCGTTGCGTTGCTGGGCAAAAATGGCGCGCTCACCGCGGAACTGAAGGCGCTGGGCAAGCTGCCGCCGGAGGCTCGCCGCGCGCGCGGCGCCGAGGTCAACGCGGCCAAGGGCAGGGTTGCCGACGCCATCGCGGATCGCCGGAGGGCGCTGGAACAGGCCGTGCTGGCGCAGCGGCTTGCGTCCGAGACGGTGGACGTCACGCTGCCCGGCCGCGATGGCTCGCAGGGCACGCTGCATCCGCTGACGCGCACGCGTGCGCGCATCACGGCGATCTTCGCGCAGCTCGGGTATTCGGTGGCCGAGGGGCCCGAGATCGAGGACGACTGGCACAACTTCGAGGCGCTCAACTTTCCCGCGCACCATCCCGCCCGCGCGATGCACGATACGTTCTACTTCGGTGACGGGCGCCTGCTGCGCACGCACACCTCGCCGGTGCAGATCCGCGCGATGCAGGGCCGCCAGCCGCCGGTCCGCATCATCGCGCCGGGCAAGGTTTACCGCGCCGATTCCGACCAGACCCACTCACCGATGTTCCACCAGGTGGAAGGCCTGCTGGTGGACGAGTCGGCCACGTTTGCCGACCTCAAGGGCACGCTGTCGGCGTTCGCCAATGCGTTTTTCGGCCGCGACCTCGAGATGCGGCTGCGGCCCAGCTATTTCCCGTTCACCGAGCCGTCCGCGGAAGTGGACATCCGCTGGGACACCGATTCCGGCACGCGCTGGCTGGAGGTGCTGGGCTGCGGCATGGTGCACCCGAACGTGCTGAAGAACTGCGGCATCGATCCCGAGCGCTACACCGGGTTTGCGTTCGGGATGGGCGTCGAGCGGCTCGCCATGCTGCGCTACGGCGTCACCGACCTGCGCGCGTTCTTCGAGAACGACGTGCGGTTCCTCAGGCAATTTGCGTAGGGCGGGAGAAGCGAAGCGCATCCCGGCAGGCAGTTCCACCGTTCCGATACACCGACCGGCGGGTTGACACCCGTCCTACGAAGCCAACGACATGAAATTTTCGATGAACTGGTTGCGCGAGCGGGTGGACGCCCCCGCCGACCCCACCACGCTGGCACAGCGCCTGACCCTGAGCGGCCTGGAAGTGGCCGACGTCGAGGCCATCGGCGGTGCGCTGGATGGCGTGGTCGTCGCACGCATCGTCACCTGCGAAGCGCATCCCAATGCCGACAAGCTGCACGTTTGCCGGGTAGATACCGGCGCCGGTGAGGTGCAGATCGTGTGTGGCGCGCCCAACGCGCGCGCGGGGCTGCTCGCGCCGCTGGCGACGCTTGGCGCGAAATTGCCCAACGGCATCACGATCAAGACCGCCAAGCTGCGTGGCGTGGAATCCGCGGGGATGCTGTGCTCGGCGAAGGAACTCGGTATCGACGCCGACGCCTCGGGCCTTTTGGAATTGCCGCCCGACGCGCCGGTGGGCACGCCGCTGGCCGACTATCTCGGATTGCCCGACACGGCCATCGAGGTCGAGTTGACGCCCAACCGCGGCGATTGCCTCGGAATGATCGGCCTTGCGGATGAAGTCGCGGCGGAAACCGGCGTGCACGCGCATGCATTCGAAGCGCCGACGGTGGCGCCGACCATTGCCGCGCCACGTGCGATTCGCCTGGAGGCCGGTGCCGATTGCCCGCGCTACCTGGGTCGCGCGGTGCGCGGCGTCAACATGGCCGCAGGCACGCCCGTCTGGATGCTGCAGCGCCTGCGCGCGGCCGGCGTCAAACCCATCAACGCGGTGGTGGACGTCACCAATTACGTGATGCTGGAAACCGGCCAGCCGATGCACGCCTTCGACGAGGCGAAGCTGGCAGGCGACATCGTGGTGCGGCGTGCGCGCGCGGACGAGGCGTTGCAGCTGCTGGACGGCAACGACGCCACGCTCGACCCGACGTTCCTGGTGATCGCGGATCCGTCCGCCGCCCTGGCCGTCGCCGGCGTGATGGGTGGGTTCGCATCGCGCGTCACGGCCGATACGCATGACGTGTTCCTGGAGGCCGCGCACTTCGCGCCGCCGGTCATCATGGGTCGTGCGCGCAAGCTGGGCCTGGCGACCGACGCCGCGCATCGTTTCGAACGCGGCGTGGATCCGGATGCCCCGCGCGTGGCCATGGAGCGCGCAACGGCGCTGCTGACGCAGATCGCCGGCGGCCAGCCGGGCGAAGTGATCGAGGCCGTGCTGCCCGAGCTGTTGCCGCGGCGCACACCGGTGACGCTGCGGCGCGCCCGCATTGCGCGGGTGCTGGGCATTCCGGTCGACGATGCCGTGGTGGAACGCATCCTGCGTGCGCTTGGCATGCGGGTTGAGGCACAGGCAGATGGCTGGCGCGTGACGCCGCCGTCGCGGCGCTTCGACATCGAGCGCGAGGAAGACCTGATAGAAGAAGTTGCGCGCATCCAGGGCTACGACACGATCCCCACGCGGCTGCCGGCGGGTGCGCCGCCCGCGCCGCGCGACGACGAAACGCGATTGCCGGCGTCGAGCCTGGCCGCAAACCTGGCCGCGCGCGGTTTCCAGGAGGCCGTTTGCTACGCCTTCGTCGATCCGCGCCTGCTGCAAACCTGGCAGCTCGCTGCGCAGGCGATTCCGCTGGCCAATCCGCTTTCGGCGGATCTCGCGGTCATGCGTACCTCCCTGCTGCCCGGCCTCGCCGAGGCGCTGAAACGCAACCGCAATCGCCAGCAGGCACGGGTGCGGTTGTTCGAGGCGGGCGTCGTTTTTCATAGGAGCGCGCCTGCGCGCGATACCGATGCGCCGGTCGCCGCCAGGGGGGCTTCTGCAGAAGCCGTATCTGACGCACCCGTCGAAACGGCAATGCTGGCGGCGGTGGCGTGCGGGGGGGCGCATGCCGAACAGTGGGGCGAACCCGGCCGCGCGCTGGATTTCTTCGATATCAAGGGTGACCTGCAGACTTTGATCGCGCTGTCCGGCGATGCGCCAGCATGGTCGTTCGACACCAGCGGGCTGCCGCCGTGGTTGCACCCGGGGCGCTCCGCGCGCGTCCTGCGCGGTGGCCGTGCGGTGGGTGTGGTTGGCGCGCTGCATCCGGCCCTGCAACACCAGCTCGACTTGCCCGAGGTCATGCTATTCGAGTTGCGGCAGGATGCGTTGTGCGCGCGTTCGATTGCCCGGTCGCGGCCGCTGCCGGCGTTTCCGTCGATCCGGCGCGACATTGCGGTCGAACTGGACGAGCGCGTGCCGTGGGCGCAGGTCGAAGCCGTGATCCGTTCAGGTTTGCGAACAATCTTGAACGACTGGGTCCTGTTCGACTGTTTTCGTGGCCCGGGCGTGCAGACAGGACGAAAGAGTCTTGCCATCGGCTTGATTTTGCAGGACAGTTCACGCACGCTTACAGATCAGGACGCCGACCGCAGCGTGGCCGAAGTGGTCAAACTGCTGGAAAGTGAATTCGGGGCTCGTTTGAGGAATTGACATGACGCTGACCAAGGCAGAGATGGCCGAGCGCCTGTTTCTCGACGTGGGCCTCAATAAACGCGAAGCCAGGGAATGTGTGGACGCCTTCTTCGAGGTGTTGCGCGAGGCACTCGAACGGGGGGAGCAGGTCAAACTTTCCGGCTTCGGCAACTTTGACTTGCGCAATAAAAATCAGCGGCCAGGGCGCAATCCCAAGACCGGCGAGGAGATTCCCATCTCGGCACGCCGCGTCGTCACGTTTCGCCCGGGACAGAAGCTGAAATTGAGGGTCGAGAACCATGCTGGATCAGGGCAACAATAACGAACTCCCCGCCATCCCCGCCAAACGGTATTTCACCATTGGCGAGGTGAGCGAGCTGTGCGCCGTCAAGCCGCACGTGCTGCGTTACTGGGAGCAGGAATTCCCCGCCCTGAATCCGGTCAAGCGGCGCGGCAACCGGCGCTACTACCAGCGCCACGACGTGCTGATGATCCGCCAGATCCGCGCGCTGCTGTACGACCAGGGCTTCACCATCACTGGCGCGCGCGCCCGGCTGGAAGGCCAGCAGGGCCGGATGGAAGCCAGCATCTCGCAGCAGATCGTGCACCAGATGCGGCTGGAGCTGGAACAGTTGCTGCAAATCCTGCGCGAACCCTTGAGGTGAGTCTTCGGTGTTTCGCTGCCTGATCGGCTATGATGACCGTTCGGTCGGGGCGTAGCGCAGCCTGGTAGCGCATCTGCCTGGGGGGCAGGGGGTCGTGGGTTCGAATCCCGCCGCCCCGACCAATAACAAAAATCGGGCCCTTGCGGCCCGTTTTTGTTATTGATCATGGCGAGGATGAGAACTGGCGCCTGCGCAGGCAGGCGCCGTTCGACTGCGGAGCCATGGATGGCGGAACGAACAGCGCGCGCACCAGCGCGCAATGGCCCGCAGGGCGAGCGCCGGGAAGGCGCGCGTCATCCCGCCGCCGGGCCAACCATGCCCGTCTGTCATTCCGGCGCAGGCAGGCATCCATCCATTTCGATCGCTGCATGCGTGAGGTCGCGCGCAGGCACGCTCCCACGAAAGCGGATTGGCAGGGGTGGCCTGCCGGTGACAGCCAAGGCGCTGCGCTGAGCGAGGCAGTTCCGCTTGCCGCGTTCAAGGCGTCATGCAACGGCGCGAGAAAGTGCCGCTTCGATGACGGCCATCAGTGGCCTGCAAGTTCGCCCGGTGACGCGCCTTCGGACATGGGGCAATCGTGCCGGACAGGCTATCAATACAGCAACCGTGTGCGCACCGTTCCCGGGATCGCCGCCAGTTGCTCGCGCAGGTGCTCGGATTGTTGCTCGGACGCGGAAACGTCCAGCACCACGTAGCCGAGGCCGCCCTCGGTCTGCAGGTGCTGGCCGTTGATGTTGATGCCGTCCTGCGAGAACACCTCGTTGATGCGCGACAGCATGCCCGGCACGTTGTGGTGGATGTGCAGCAGCCGGCTGCTGCCGACGTGCTCGGGCAGGTTGACTTCCGGGAAGTTCACCGCCGACAAGGTCGAGCCGTTGTCGCTGTAGCGGATCAGCTTGGACGCAACCTCGCCACCGATGTTGAATTGCGCCTCTTGGGTGCTGCCGCCGACGTGTGGGGTCAGCAGCACGTTGTCGAACTCGCGCAGGGCCGAGTGGAATTCCTCGTCGCGGCTCTTGGGTTCCGCGGGAAACACGTCCACGGCCGCCCCCGCGAGACGCCGCTCGCGCAGCGCGGCGGCCAGGGCCTCGATGTCCACCACGTTGCCGCGGGAAGCGTTGATCAGCATCGCGCCGGGCCGCATCCGCGCGATTTCGCCGGCGCCGAGCATGCCTTTGGTTTCGGGCGTGGCCGGCACGTGCAGGGTCACGACGTCGGCACGCGCGAGCAGGTCGTCCAGGTTGTGCGCCGGCGCGGCGTTGCCGAGCGCCAGCTTGGCCTCGATGTCGTGGTACAGCACGTGCATCCCGAGCGCTTCGGCCAGCACGCCGACCTGGGTGCCGATGTGTCCATAGCCGACGATGCCCAGGGTTTTGCTGCGCACTTCGTAGCTGCCTTCGGCCGACTTGGCCCAGCCGCCACGGTGGCACGAGGCATTGCGCTCCGGCACCCGCCGCATCAGCAAAATGGCCTCGGCGATCACCAGTTCCGCGACGCTGCGGGTGTTCGAATACGGTGCGTTGAACACCGGCACGCCCAGCTCGCGCGCCTGGTGCAGGTCGACCTGGTTGGTGCCGATGCAGAAACAACCCACCGCCAGCAGGCGCCGGGTGTGGCCGATGGCTTCGGCATCCAGTTGCGTACGCGAGCGCAGGCCGATGATGTGCGCGTCGGCGATCGCAGCGAACAGGTCCGGCCTTGGCAGCGCCTTTTCGTAGCGCTCGACCTGGCTGTAGCCGGCCGCGTTGAGGGCGTCCACCGCGCTTTGGTGGATGCCTTCCAGCAACACGATCTTGATGTCCTTCCTGGGAAACGATGTCTTCATGGCTGCGTGCAATGGCCTGGCCGAGGGAGAGTGCTAGGCTAGCTCGATTCGACCTGCCGATGAAATGCCGCGCATGGACATGCCCGATCAACGCCGCAACCTGTACCCCGAAATCCAGCCGTTCGACAGCGGCACGCTGCGGGTGTCCGACTTGCACACGCTGTACTACGAGCAGTGTGGCAACCCGCACGGCAAGCCGGTCGTGTTTCTGCACGGCGGGCCGGGCGCAGGCTGCAACGCCAAGTGCCGGCGATTTTTCGATCCCAAGGTGTACCGCATCGTGTTGTTCGACCAGCGCGGCTGCGGACGCTCCACGCCGCACGCGGAACTGCGTGAAAACACCACGTGGGACCTGGTGGCCGACATCGAGCGATTGCGCGAGCATCTGCGCATCGGGCGCTGGCAGGTTTTCGGCGGCTCGTGGGGCTCGACCCTGGCGCTGGCCTATGCCGAGACCCATCCGGAGCGTGTCACCGAACTGGTGCTGCGCGGCATCTTCATGTTGCGGCGGTCGGAACTGGAGTGGTTCTACCAGAAGGGTTGCGACATGCTGTACCCCGACGCGTGGGAGCACTACCTGGCCGCGATTCCGCAGGCCGAGCACGGCGACCTGATCATGGCCTACCACCGACGCCTGACGTCCGATGATCCCAAGGTACGGCTGGCGGCGGCGCGCGCGTGGTCGGTGTGGGAGGCGTCGACCAGCTTCCTGTTGCAGAACGAGACGTACATCGCGGCCAGCGCAGGTGACATCTTCGCGTTGGCGTTCGCGGGCATCGAAAATCACTATTTCGTGAACCACGGGTTCTTCGATCACGACGACCAGTTGCTGCGCGATGCGCAGCGGTTGCGCGGCATTCCCGCGGTGATCGTGCAGGGGCGCCACGACGTGGTGTGCCCGATCCGCAGCGCGTGGGATTTGCATCGCGCGTGGCCGGAAGCCGACCTGCGCATCGTGCCTGATGCCGGCCATTCGGCGTTCGAGCCTGGCAATGCGCACGAACTCGTCAGCGCCACCGACCGCTTCCGCGACACTACGGGCTGACCGGATTGCCGGCGCCCGCCCGGCGCGCCTGACGACGGGCTGCCGTGCGGGCGACGCTCCGGTATCCTTGCGCGCATCATGCACGTCTTGAACCTGACCAAATCATTGCTGGTGGCGATCGCTGCGGCAGTACTGCTGGCGGCCTGCGCGTCCAACCCCGCGCCGGTGTCGAACTATTCATTTGGCGGCAGCAATCCGCCCCCCGCGACAACGGCCGCGGCACCACCGGCCACGGCCGGCAAGGGCGTGCAGACCTACGGTCTCGGCAGCCACGCCAGCGGCACGGTCAGCAATGGCGGATACAAGGTCGCGCCGGGCGACACGCTGTACAGCATCGCGTTTGCGCACGGCATCGACTTCCGCACGCTGGCCGCGCAGAACGGCAT
>JAICHS010000055.1 GCA_025924775.1 Rhodanobacteraceae bacterium | reverse complement strand
ACCTTGGCGGCCTTGGCGATGTCGTCGACGTGCTTGATGTTCTTGTCGATCAACGCGTAGTCCATCTTGAAGTCGTGGTCGACGTCGACCGCGCCCTCTTTCGGCACCAGGTCGCGCACGTGTCCGTACGAAGCCAGCACCTTGAAGTCCGCGCCGAGGTATTTGTTGATCGTCTTGGCCTTGGCGGGCGACTCGACGATGAGAAGGTTTTTGGCCATGTCTTGGACGAAATCCATGGGCGGCACGGGCCGCCCCTTATATATAGTGAACGCATGCGAGGGGTGGTCGTGTCAAGCACGCCATCGCCGGACTGGGCCCGCGTCGCTGCGCGTCGGCCCGTGCCTATGATCGGGGCGGGGCCCGGCAAACGGAACCCCGGCGCACCCTCCATCCTTCAATCGGGACGCGAACATTTCGTTCAGTTTGCGCGGGTCGCAGCCCGCAAGGGCTTGAAAATAGCTCGTGACCCGCGAACTGAAAACACATCCACTTCAACGTGTTATGTCGATCCAACGGGCCGCCGGCGGCCGTCCATGCGCCCGTGGCGGGCAGCGCTTCCCGTGCCCTCCGTCCGCACCCGGCGGCGGTGCGTGCTGTCGCATTCAGTGCCGCAACCGCTGCCAGCGACCGTTGACGGCGGGCGCGATTTCGCCTTCCAGTTCCAGCAACAACAACATCGAGGACAGCGCCGCGGGGGCCAGCCCGGTGCGGCCTGCCAACTCGTCCAGGCTGGCTGGCGCGTCGCCCAGTGCCGCCAGCAGCAACGCATAATCCGGATCCTGCGACCTCGTTTCCAGCGCCGGCGCCGGGGCCGCGGAGGCCTCGTCCAGCCTCGCGCGCAAGCCAGCACCCTGCGCCTGCGCGGCCGGCGCCAACGCCTCGATGATCTCGGCTGCCGTCTCCACCAGCCGCGCCCCGTCGCGGATCAGACGATGGCAGCCCTTGGCCAGCGGATTGTGGATGGACCCCGGCAAGGCAAACACCTCGCGACCCGCTTCCGCCGCCAGCCGCGCGGTGATCAGCGAGCCCGACTGCAGCCCCGCCTCTACCACCAGCGTGCCCAGCGCCAACCCCGCGATCAGCCGGTTGCGGCGTGGAAAGTGATCGGGTCGCGCCTCGGTACCGGGCATGAATTCGCTGACGATCGCACCGTGTTCTGCAATTTTGCCTGCCAATTCACGGTGCTTGCGTGGATACACCAGATCGGGACCGGTACCCACCACGGCCACGGTCCGGCCTCCGGATTCCAGCGCGGCGGCGTGCGCCGCGCCGTCGATGCCGTCGGCCATCCCGCTGGTGATCGTCAGCCCTGATCGCGACAGCGTCCGCGCGAAGTCGCGGGCGATGGCAAGACCTTGGGCACTGGCACTGCGCGCCCCCACGATCGCCGCCTGTGGACCCAGCAGCGCCGCGGGATCGCCCGCGACGAACAGCGCGGCCGGCGGCTGCGGAATCGCCTCCAGCTGGGGTGGAAAATCGGCTTCGTCGTAGCGCAGCAATCGGTGGTTTGGCCGCGCCAGCCAGGCGAGGTCGGCCTCCAGGCGTTCCGCGTCGGGATGGTCGATCCAGCCCTGGGCGGCGGGCGCCAGTCCCGCGCGTTGGCGCAACCGCCGATCGGCACAGGCTGCCCGCGCGGACCCGGCCTGCTGCAGCAATGCGCGCAAGCCCGCGCTACCCAGCCCGGGCGCACGCAACAGGGTCAACCAGGCCAGCAGCTCGTCACGCTCGTCCATGCCACCAGTTTAGGTGCGGCCGCTACGTGCACGGCGCGGACCAAGCCGCGCCGTCGTGTAGGGCAAGTCCGAATGCCCGCGCGCGGCGTTGCAGCGCATCGCACATTCGGGTGTGTGCCCGGCCAGTGAGACCGGGCCGGGGCGTCGCCATGGTGGCTCGCCTTGCCTGCGAGACTACTGGGGCGCGCGGATGGCGTCCTTCACCTTCACCGGCCGGATGCCGTCCATCACGAGACCGTAGCTGACGTGGTCGAAGGTGCGGAACACCATCACGTGGCCGACGAACTCGCTGGGCAGCTTCACCTTGGGCCCGAATTCGCGCCGGTCGGTGTTGCCCTGGACCAGATCGGTCACCGTGTCGCCGGGTTGGTAGATCGCGAACGTCGTGCCATTGTCCACGCCCTCGGCGCTGCCGACGTTCAACGCCACCACATCCATCGGCCCCTGCACTGAAATGCCGTCATAGCCATTGGACAACGCCACGATGTAGGCGTTGGCCGGCGCGCGGCGCGGCGCATGCGGGTAGTAGGTGAAATCGTACGGGGTGTCATCGACCGGCAACAGGCGGTCGCCGGCGCGGATCTCCATGCTGGCGTTGGTCAGCAGCAGCGTGGCCGGATCGCCGCTCTTCAGCATCTGCGCGGTGCCGATCACGCGTACCTCGGTGCCGATCTCCGCGCCCCGGCCGAAGTGGCCGTCGTTGCGGAAGTCTTCCTGCCACGGGCCAGGCGCGAGGTCCACGTTGCTGTCGACCATGTGGCCGACATCGTCCATCCGCCCACCTTCGTTGAACTGGCGGAACACGTGGGTGGGACGCACGACGGCGAAGCGCTGGCCGACGCTGGCCGCGGGCAACCTGCGCACGTACAGGTTCATGCCCTCGGTGGCGCGCGGCTCGTTTTCCTCCACCGCGACCACGTACGGCGTCTGCTGCAGCTGCGCCGCCGTCATGACCCGGAAGTCCTTCAGGAACGGCTCGATCGCGGACAGCGGCACCGTCGGAATCGGATTGGCCTGGACCGTGGCACGCTTGGCCACGCGCAGGCCATTCACATCGAGGTTCAGCACGTCACCGGGGTAAATGCGATGCGGGTTGTAAACTTGCTGGTTGACGTCCCAGATCTCCGGCCACAGCCATGGTTTCTGCAGGAAGCGCGCAGAAATACCCCACAAGGTGTCGCCCTTCTTCACCACGTAGGTGTGCGGATGGTCGGCACGCAGCTGGGCGCCGGCCGCGTAGGCTGCGAACGTGATCAACAGACCCGCGCTCAGCGCAAGCAGTTTCTTAAACATGACCGGCAATCCCCCGATCCCCCACGAGTTTGGCCGAGTGTACCCGAATGGTGGACGGCGGCAAGCGAAAATTTCACATTTGGTGACGGGGTGGACGAAACCGCCGAACACGGCGATACCGCTGCTACGCTATGCAAAATCGCGTGAAAATGCTGCAGCGCGACCCCATTTAACCTGCATGCCCCGCCTGCAACCCACGCCATGTCCAAACTCGACATTCTGGAATTTCCCGACCCGCGCCTGCGCCTGAAGGCGCACCCGGTCGAGACCTTCGATGCGGCCCTGGCGCGCCTGGCCGACGACATGCTGGAAACCATGTACGCAGCGCCTGGCATCGGCCTTGCCGCCACCCAGGTGAACGTGCAGCGGCGGCTGCTGGTGCTGGATGTATCCGAAGCCCACGACGATCCGCGGATATTCGTGAATCCGGAATTGCTGGAAGCCCGCGGCACCGAAGTGTGCCAGGAAGGCTGCCTGTCGTTCCCCGGCGTGTATGCCGACGTCGAGCGCAAGGACTGGGTCCGCGTGCGGGCGCAGGACGTCACCGGCAAGCCGTTCGAGCTGGAAACCGACGGCCTGCTGGCGGTGTGCGTCCAGCACGAGATGGATCACCTGGTCGGCAAGGTGTTCGTCGATTACCTGTCGCCGCTGAAACGTACGTTGCTGCTGCGCAAGCTGGAAAAGCAACGGCGCCACGCAGGCTGACCGGGAGTGCCACGCCTGCGGCTGGTGTTCGCCGGCACACCGGATTTCGCGGTGCCTGGATTGCATGCGTGCCTGAGCGCCGATGCCGAAGTCGTTGCGGTGTACACGCAGCCCGATCGCCCCGCCGGGCGTGGCCGCAAGCTTGCGCCCAGCCCGGTGAAACACGCGGCGCTGGAAGCCGGCATCCCGGTCGAGCAACCCGAATCCCTGAAGACGCCGGATGCACAAGCACGCCTGCGCGCGTACGCGCCCGACCTGCTGGTGGTGATCGCCTACGGCCTGATCCTGCCGCGCCGCGTGCTCGCGACCCCGCGCCTTGGCTGCTGGAACGTGCACGCCTCGTTGCTGCCGCGCTGGCGCGGCGCCGCGCCGATCCAGCGCGCCATCCTGGCCGGCGATGCCAACACCGGCGTGTGCCTGATGCAGATGGAGGCCGGGCTGGACACGGGTCCGGTGCTGCTTTCCGAATCCACGCCGATTCGTCCCGATGACACCGGCGGCACGTTGCACGACCGCCTCGCCGACCTGGGCGCGCGCGTGCTGGCCGAAGGCCTGCAGCGCGTGGGCGCAGGGGAAGTCCTGCCCGCGACGCCGCAACCGGCTGCCGGCGCGACCTATGCGCACAAACTCGACAAGGCCGAAGCGAAGCTCGACTTCACGCGACCCGCGAGTGAGCTTGCGCGCAAGGTACGCGCGTTCGACCCGTGGCCGGTCGCGGAAGCCGAGCTGGCCGGCGAACGCGTGCGGGTGTGGGCGGCGCAGGCGTGCGCTGCGGGAACCGGAGACGCACAACCGGGGACGCTCGTCCACGCATCCAAAACCGGTATCGACATCGCCTGCGGTGCAGGCATGTTGCGCATCCTGAAATTGCAGCGCGCCGGCGGCCGCGCAATCGGTGCCGCGGATTACCTCAACGCGCGCACCGAGCTGCGCACGCCATGAGTGACACCCGTGCACTCGCAGCCCAGGTGCTGGCGGAAACGGCCTTGCACGGCGCTTCGTTGCGTGACCGGCTGCAGCCGGCGCAAGCGAGACTTCCCGACACGCGCGATCGCGCGTTGCTGACGGCGTTGTGCAACGAAGGCGCGCGTTGGTGGCTGCGCTTCGACGCGGCGCTGGACGGCCTGCTGCAGCAGCCGCTGCGCAAGCGCGAACCCGCGCTGCACGCGTTGCTGGTGCTGGGTTTCGTGCAGCTGGAAATCATGCGGGTCCCGCCACACGCGGCAGTCGCGGCCACGGTCGAGGCGACGCGCGCGTTGGGGCGTGGCGGCTTCGCCAAACTGGTGAACGCGGTATTGCGTCGCTGGCTGCGCGAGCGCGATGCGCTGAACGCGCAGCTCGATCGCAGGGTCGAAACGCGCAGCGCGCATCCGCGCTGGCTGGTCGAGGCACTGGCACGCGACTGGCCCAAGCAAGCCGATGCCATCCTCGCCGCGAACAACACGGCGTCGCCACCGATGTTGCGCGTCAACACGCGGCGCACGACGCGCGCGCAACTGCTCGAGGGCTTCGCGCACGCCGGCGTCGAGGCGGCCGCGCACGCCTGGCTCCCCGATGCGGTGACGTTGGCGGCGAACACCGACGTGACACGTCTGCCGGGTTTCGCGGAAGGCCATTTCGCGGTGCAGGATGGCGCCGCGCAGTGTGCCGCCGACCGCATGGACCTGCGCGACGGCTTGCGCGTGCTGGACGCCTGCGCCGCGCCCGGTGGCAAGGCCTGTCACCTGCTGGAACGGGCCGGCGTGCGCCTGGTTGCGCTCGACTCGGATGCACGCCGCACCGACGCGATCCATGCAAACCTCGACCGCCTCGGCCTGCACGCCGATGTGCGCACCGGCAACGCGGGCGATCCGGCCGCGTGGTGGGACGGCCAACCGTTCGATCGCATCCTGCTGGATGCGCCGTGCTCGGCAACCGGCGTGATCCGCCGCCACCCCGACATCAAGCTGCACCGGCGCGCGGATGACATCGCCCGGCTCGCGCGCGAACAATCGCGCCTGCTGGCCGCGCTGTGGCCGTTACTGGCACCGGGCGGACGCCTGGTCTACGCGACGTGCTCGGTACTGCGCGAGGAAAACGCAAGCGTCGTGGCCGGCTTGCTTGCCGCGCACCCCGATGCCCGCGGCCAGGCTGTTGAACTGCCGGCCGGCCATGCCGCGGGCGCGGGTTGGCAGCTTCTGCCGGGCGAAGGCGGGCTGGACGGCATGTTCTACGCGGTGATCGCGAAGGGTTGAGTCGGCCCATACAATCGGCGCGGTGAACACTCCACCCACCCGCGATCCCCGCCGCTGGATCGATGACGAACGCGTGCAGCTTGCACTGCTGTTCGTGTTCGCGCTGCTGTTGCTGGGCCTCGGCATCGGCCTGCGCGATCCGTGGCCGTCGGACGAGCCGCGTTTCGCGCTGGTCGCGCGCGAGATGCTGCAATCCGGCCAGTGGCTGTTCCCGCACCGCGGCATCGAGCTGTATTCCGACAAGCCGCCCGTGTTCATGTGGTTGGAAGCCTGTGCCTATTTCCTGACGGGCGGCTGGCGCGGGTGGTTCCTGCTGCCCTCGCTGCTGGCGGGGCTGGGCACGCTGGCGCTGGTGTACGACTATGTGCGCCGCCAGTGGAGCCATCGCGCGGGCCTCGTCGCCGCGGTCGCGGTGCTGGTGAGTTTCGACTTCACCTTCCAGATGCGCGCCGCGCAGATCGACGGCGTGGAAACATTCTGGATCACGCTGGCGGTGTACGGCCTGCTGCGCCACCTGTTGCTCGGACCCGCATGGCGCTGGTACGCGATCGGTATTCTCGCAGCCGGAATGGGCGTGATCACCAAGGGCGTCGGCGTGATCGCGCTGCTGGTGTTCTTGCCGTTCTGGTTCGCGCGCTGGCGCGGCTGGAGTGGCGTGCTGCCCCCACAGCACCGCGACGCACGCTGGTGGTTGGCGCTGCTGTTCATGGTTCCGATCCTGGGCTGGGCGCTGCCGATGCTGTGGTCGGCGCTGCACGTGCATGCGGGCGACGCCGCCTACGCGCGCTACGCCCACGACATTCTTCTGGGCCAGACGGTATCGCGCTACGCCGAGCCCGCGCACCACATCCACCCGTGGTGGTTCTACCTGCCGGTGATCGTGTTCGAATGGTTGCCGCTGTCGCTGGCCATTCCATGGGCGCTGCCGGGCTGGAAACGTGCCCTTAAAAACCACGACGCACGCACCCTGCTGCCGCTCGCATGGGTGGTGCTGGTGGTGGTCTTCTTTTCGCTGAGTGGCGGCAAGCGCGACGTGTACATCCTGCCCGCGTTGCCGATCACCGCGATCGCGCTGGCGCCGCTGTTGCCGGACATCATCCGGCGCGTGTCGTTCCGCTGGGCGTTGTGGGCGCTGACGCTGCTGCTGGCGCTGGTGTTGCTGGTCGCCGGCCTCGGCATGCATGCGGGCCATCTGCAGAGGTACATCGCGCTGGCGGCGTCGGCGCTGGAGGATTCACCCGCACCCCTGATTGCCATGGTGATCGGCATCGGCGCGGCCGGCGTGGTGATCGCGCTGCTGGCGCGCCCGCGCCGCGCGGCGTGGGGTTGGTGCGCATTCGCCTTGGCAACCTGGGGAATCTGGGGCCTGGTCGCCTATCCGTTGCTCAATGGCTATTCGTCATCGCGCGCGGTGATGGCGCGCACCGCGAACCTGGTGCCAGCGGGTGACCCGATCGGACTGGTGGCGTGGAAAGAACAGAACCTGTTGATGCTGGACACGCTGGGCCGCAAGACCGCCAACTTCGGTTTCAAGCTGGCGTGGCATGCGCAGCTGCGGCAGGCGCTGGCGTGGCAGGCCGCCGATCCCGCGCACCGCTGGCTGTTCGCCTATGGCAAGGTACTGGCACCGTGCGTGCGCGTGGCCGACGCCATCCACGTCGGCCACGCCAACCGCCGCGAGTGGTACCTGTTCGACCACCACGCGGTGGTGCTCGACTGCGTGCCGCCGAAAAGCGACGATGCGGGACAATTCGGGGCCCACGAACCTGATGCGGACGACTGACGGAGCCGGCATGACCGCAACGCCACGCAGCATCAACCTGATCGCCTGGGACAACAAGGTCGGGCTGTCCACCGACGTGCACCTGCTGGCCGACGCCCTGCGTGCCGGCGGCTACGCCGTGTATTTCAGCACCCTGCGCCGCGGCAAGCTGCGCAAGTGGTCGCGGCCGGTGCGCCTGCGTGCGCGCTATCTGTGGCAGCGGCTGCGCGGAGCCGATTGCTACGACGTCAACCTGCTGCTGGAGCACGTGCGCCCCGAGGACCTGCCGTTCGCGCGCCACAACCTTTTGATCCCCAACCCGGAATGGTGTCTGCCCCGGGACGTGGAACTGCTGCCCCGCATCGACAGCGTGCTGGTCAAGACCCGGCACGCGCAGGCGATCTTCGCGGCACTCGGTTGCCGCACGGCGTCCATCGGGTTCGCCAGCGTGGACCGGCGCGACGCTTCCGTGCCGCGCCAGCGCACGTTCTTCCATCTGGCCGGCCGCAGCACCAACAAGGGCACCGGGCGCCTGCTGGCGTTGTGGCGCCGGCACCCGGAATGGCCGCAGCTGACGGTGGTGCAGAACCCGCGCACGGGCGTGGTGGGTGCGCCGGCGGCCAACATCGCGCATCGCATCGACTACATCGACGACGCGGAGTTGAAGCACCTGCAGAACGCCAACGCCTTCCACCTCTGCTGCTCGGAAGCCGAAGGCTTCGGCCACTACATCGGCGAGGCACTGGGCGTGGGCGCGGTGGTACTGGCGACCGACGCGCCGCCGATGAACGAGCTGGTCACGCCCGAACGCGGTTTGCTGGTCGCGTTCGACGACACCGGCAAGCAGCACCTGGCGACCACCTACCATTTCTCGGAGGCCGCGCTGGAAGCCGCAGTGCAGCGCTGCATCGCGATGGACGCCGCGGAACGCGACCGCCTTGGCCGCAACGCGCGCGCGTGGTTCGAATCCAACACTGCGGGCTTCCCCGCGCGCCTGCACGACGGCATCGAAGCGGCCCTGGCACCGTCCCGCAACGCCTAGTGCGGGTGCTTGCGCAGCAGCACCAGGCGCGCGAACTTCTCGCGCACGTAGTCGGCTTCCATGCACGCAAACAGGAATCCGCGCCAGCCATCCAGGAAGCCGGCGCGCAGCACGTAGCCGCGCAGGAAGCGCCAGGCCGGGTTCAGCACGAGGTTGTGCAGACCGCCGCGCCGGCCGCGCGCGTGCATGTCCGCGGCCATCATCGCGGCGTAGCGGCGATAGCGGCCTAGCTGGTCGTCCAGCGAGCGGTAGGCGCGGTGTTCCAGGTCGCCGCGTAGCACCTGCACCGCGCCGTCGACGCTCACGTGTTCGTGGATCTCGCGGTCGCCGCGCCAGCCGCCGCGGCGCCGGTCGAACAGGCGCAGCACGCGGTCGGGATAGGCATTGCCGTGGCGCAGGAACGCGCCGAAGTATTCGGTCGCGCGCGCGAAGCGGTAGCCGGCCGGGCCGGCAAACCCGGCGTCGCGCGCCGCCGCGATGGACGCGCGCAGGGCCGGCGTCACGCGTTCATCGGCATCCAGGCACAGCACCCAGTCGCAGCGTGCCTGCGCGACCGCGAACGCCTTTTGCGCGCGAAACCCCTCGAACGGATGCTCGATGACGCGCGCGCCGCGCGCGGCCGCGAGGTCGCGGGTACCATCGTGCGAACCCGAATCGACCACGACGACGTCGTGGCAGAAAGCCAGCGACGCGAGACAATCGTCGATGCGGTCGGCTTCATCGAGGGTAATCACGCACGCCGAGATGCGGGGGCGTTCGGGCATGGCGACAACGGTTGCGGGGCGGTTCAGCGAGTGTAATGCCGGACGGCGAAAGACTGCCGACAGGCGCAGCCATGAAACTTGCCGTCGCCGGAAGGAACCCTGATGCCACCCAGCTTTGCCGCCCCGCTCGTGATCCGCTTCGGCGCCTTCGGCGACATGGTGTTGCTGACGCCGCTGCTGCGCATGCTGCACCGCCGCTACGGCGATGCCTGCCGGGTGCTGGGCTCGGGGCCTTGGCTGCAACCCATGTTCGCGGGGCACCCGGACGTGCGGGCCACGCTCAAGCTGTCCAGCCGCAAGCGCCCGTACTGGCTGGACGCGACCCAGCGGCACCTGGTCGCGTTGCTGCGCACGCAACCACCCGGTCCGGTATACGTGTGCGACGACTATTCCATCGACAAGATCCGCTGGCTGCTCAAGCGCGCGCGCGTGCCGGAAGACCACTGCGTGTTCGCCCAGCCGGATTGCCTGCTGCTGGGCGGCGAGCACTGGGTCGACCGTTGGCACCGTTTCGGCGCGATGACGCCCGCCGCGTTTGCCGGCGCGCCGCGTGCCGACGCGCTCGACGCCCGCGACTCCCCGTGCCTAGTCGTCCGCCACGCCGACCGGATGGACCTGCACGCGTGGCTGCGCGCGCACGGGTTCGATTCCGCACCGCTGGTGCTGGTGCAGCCGGGCAACAAGCGCACGCTCAAGCGCGGCCGCGCCGGCCAGCTGGGCGACGACAAGCAATGGCCGCAGGCCAACTGGGTGGGCCTGATCCACGCCCTGCTGGCGCGCCGCGCCGATCTGAAAGTGATCCTGTGCGGCGCCCCGCCCGAAGCCGCCCTGCTGCGCATGATCGCGTCCGGCGCCCACTCCGACCGCGTACTGGCGGCGGGCGACGAACTGCCGATGCGACGACTGCTGGCCTTGTGCGAACACGCCGCCGCGATGGTCTCGATCGATACCGGACCGGCGCAGGCGGCCGCCGCGTTGGGCTGCCCGCTGGTCGTGTTGTACGGCGCGCAGCCGCAATCCATGTGGTTGCCGCGCAGTCCGACCGGCAGCGCGGTCGTGGCACTGGGCGGTCCGCCGCAGCGCGACCGGGTCGACCAGATCGCACTGGGCGAGGTGGTCGCAGCGTGGGAATCCCTACCTCTGCGGGCATCCGCGATCGCAGGCTTGGCCGATCAACGGCTGGTGGGTGGCGGCTTGGCCAGGTGAGTTTCGCAACGGTTGCCCACGCGGCAAACATCGAGTCTCCCCATGCATCCGATCGTGATTCGCTTTGGCCGGTTGGGCGACATGTTGCTGCTGGCGCCGCTGTTGCACCGCCTGCATCGGGGCTACGGAGAAACTTGCGTGTTGCTGGGCAGCGGTCCGTGCAGCGCGGCGCTGTACGCCGCGCATCCCGACGTTGCGCGGGTGCTGCAGGTCAACGCCCGTCACCAGCCACTGGCAATGAACCCCGAACGCTGGCGGATGCTGCAGGCGCTGCATCGTATGCACGGCGCCGCCGTGCATGTGTGCGAAAGCGAGCCGCGCGCGTTGGCGAAAATCCGGCGGATGCTTGCGCTGGCCGGCGTGCCGCGGGACCACTGCGTGTTCCTGACCGACAGCCCCGTGCTGTCCGACGAACACTGGATCGATCGACTGCTGCGCGGCTGCGGGCAGCCGCCACCCGCCTGCGCGCAAACGTGGCAGGCGCCCTTGCCGCCGGACGCAAGCGCACCGTATCTCGCGTTGCGGACGGAGGATCGCCGCGACCGCGACAACTGGTTGCGCACGCGCGACTGGCGCGGCGAGGCACTGTGGCTGGTGCAGCCGGCCAACCGGCGCAGCATGCGCTGGAACGGCGTGCGTGCCACGGACGACGATGACAAGGCCTGGCCCATCCCGCACTGGGTTGCGGCCTT
>JAICHS010000054.1 GCA_025924775.1 Rhodanobacteraceae bacterium | reverse complement strand
TGAACGGGCTTCCTGCCCTGACTTATCAGATGCATCGTGCGATCGTCCCTGATCGCCGCATGGCCCGGCGCCGGCAAACTTGGACGGGTTCCAAGCCATGCGGGCCAGAACGGCCTTCCACGGCCTGACTTTTCACAACAGCGGCTCCGACCGAGGGTCAGTCAATATGGAATCCACCCAATTGCGACTACCAGCCGAATGGGAGCCGCAAGCTGCGGTGCTGCTGGCGTGGCCGCATGCCGGCACCGACTGGGCTGCGCGGCTCGACTCCGTCGAGGGCGCCTGTGCGGCCCTGGCCGCGGCGATTTCGCAGCGCGAAACCACCATCGTCTGCGCGCCCGACGCCGAAGTAGGCGCGCACGCCGCCGAGTGCCTGCGCGAAGCAGGCGCCGAACTGGCACGCGTGCGCTTCGTCGAAATTCCCTACAACGATACCTGGCTGCGCGATTCCGGTCCGTTGACCTTGCTTGACGGCAACGGCCGCTACACATTGGCGGACTTCCGGTTTACCGGCTGGGGCGGCAAGTTCGAGGCTTCGCTGGACGATGCCCTGGTCGCCGGCTTGATCGAACGCCACGTGTTTCGAATCGATGCGCAACACCAGCGCATCGATTGGGCGCTGGAAGGCGGCGCGATCGAATCCGACGGCGCCGGTACACTGCTGACGACCTGGCGCTGCCTGCACCAGCGCCATCCCGACCAGTCGCGCGAGGCGATCGAACTGACCCTGCGCAACGCGCTGTCGGCCACGCGCGTGCTGTGGCTGGACCACGGTTACCTTCAAGGCGACGACACCGACGCGCACGTCGACACCCTCGCCCGCTTCGCACCCGGCGATGCCATCGTGTTCCAGGCCTGCAGCGATCCCGACGACCCGCATTACACCGAGCTCGCCGCGATGCGGCGGGAACTGGAAGCCCTGCGCACCGCCACCGGCAAGCCCTACCGGTTGTTCGACCTGCCCTGGCCGCAACCGATCCTGGACAACGGCCGCCGACTCGCCGCCTCGTACGCAAATTACCTCGTCATCAACGGCGCGGTGCTGGTGCCGGCCTACGGCGATGTCGTGGATGACGCGGCCGCGCAAACCATCGCCCTCGCACACCCCGGCCGCGAGGTCATCCAGATCCCCTGCCGTCCGCTCATCTGGCAAAACGGCAGCCTGCACTGCATGACCATGCAGCTGCCTGCCGGCGCGTTGTAGGAGCGCGGCGGCGCGCGGTGACCCCACCGGCAGCGCAACGTGGTCGCCAACAGGCTGGCCCCTACAATGGGTCAGCTCCGCTTACACTGCTTGCCATGACCCAGCGCAATCTCAAAGTCGCCCTGTTGCAGGAACGCGATCGCGGCAGCGTCGCGGCCAACCTCGAGACCATCGAGGCGGGCCTGCGCGAGGCCGCGAAGGCCGGCGCGCAACTGGTGCTGCTGCAGGAAATCCACAACGGCCCGTACTTCTGCCAGCACGAATCGGTGGACGAGTTCGATCGCGCCGAAACGATCCCCGGGCCGTCCACCGAACGCCTGGGCAAGCTGGCGGCCGAGCTGAAACTGGTGCTGGTCGCGTCCCTGTTCGAACGCCGTGCGGCTGGCCTGTACCACAACACCGCGGTGGTGTTCGACCGCTCGGATGCGATCGCGGGCAAGTACCGCAAGATGCACATTCCCGACGATCCCGCGTACTACGAAAAGTTCTACTTCACGCCGGGCGACCTGGGTTTCCACCCCATCGACACTTCGGTCGGCAGGCTTGGCGTGCTGGTGTGCTGGGACCAGTGGTATCCCGAAGCGGCCCGCCTGATGGCGCTGGCCGGCGCGGAGTTGCTGCTGTACCCGACCGCGATCGGCTGGGATCCGGCCGACCCGCAAGACGAAAAAGAGCGCCAACGCGACGCCTGGATCACCGTGCAGCGCGGTCATGCCGTGGCCAACGGCTTGCCCGTGCTGGCCTGCAACCGCGTCGGCTTCGAGCCTGCACCGGACGGCGGACGCGGCGCACAGTTCTGGGGTTCCAGCTTCGTGGCCGGCCCGCAGGGTGAAATCCTCGCGCGGGCGAATGACGATTCACGCGAACTGCTGATCGCCGACATCGACATGGCGCGCAGCGAAGCCGTGCGCCGCATCTGGCCATTCCTGCGCGACCGCCGCATCGATGCGTACGGCGACCTCACCAAGCGTTTCCGGGACTAGGGCCGCACCTTGAACGATTCGACCACGCCGGCAAGCACCGGCGACGCAACGGGCGACCCTCTGCACGACCAACCCATCGCGCGCGTGACGCGCGACGGCGTCGAATTCGTGCTGCTTGGCACCGCGCATGTCTCACGCGCGTCGGTCGATGCGGTCAACGCGCTGGTCGAACGCGAGCCTTTCGACGCCATCGCCATCGAGCTGTGCGAAAGCCGCGCGCGCGGCATGCGCGATCCGGAAGCCTTCGCCAAGATGGACCTGTTCCAGGTCATCCGCACCGGCAAGGCCGGGATGGTGTTCGCGTCCCTCGCGCTGTCCTCGTTCCAGCAGCGCATCGCCGAGCAGTACGGCATCCAGCCCGGCGCCGAAATGAAGGCCGCGATGGCCGCCGCCGACGCGCACAATGTGCCCCTGTGGCTGGTCGATCGCGAGATCGGCACCACCCTTAACCACGCCTACCGCGGCGTGCGCTTCCGGGATCGCATCGGCATCATCGGCGGTCTGGTTGCCAGCGTGTTCTCGCGCGAGGACATCGACGAGGCGGAAATCGAACAGCTGAAGCACGGCGACATCCTCGAAGGCGCGTTCGGCGAATTCGCGCGCGAATCCAAGCCGCTGTACGACGCGCTGATCAGCGAGCGCGACCGCTTCATGGCCGCGCGCCTGCGCGAGGAATCCGCCGACCGCCCCGCCGTCAAGCGCGTGCTGGTGGTGATCGGCGCGGGCCACCTGGCCGGCATCGAGCGCGAGCTCGGCGTGCAGCACGAGCCGCCACGCGCGGTCATCGAACCGCTGGCCGCGAAGCTGCCCGCACCCAGCTGGCCGAAATATCTCGCCATCGCGGTGATGCTGGCGATCTTCGCCGCGATCGGCTTCCTGTTTTACCGCAATGCCACGATGGGCTGGCACGCGCTGCGCGACTGGGTGATCTACACGGCTGCATTGAGCGCGATCGGCGCGGCGGTCGCAGGCGGGCACCCGTTGTCGATCCTGACCGCCGCGGTGATGGGCCCGCTGAAACCCCTGCGCCCGCCGGGGCTGTCATCCGGCGTGTTCTCAGGCATGGTCGAGGCCTGGTTGCGCAAGCCGCGCGTCGCGGATTTCCAGTCGCTGCGCACCGACCTGCTGCACGCATCCGGCTGGTGGCGCAACCGCGTCGCACGCACGCTGCTGGTGTTCATGCTCACCAACCTCGGCACCATCGCGGGCGAATACCTCGCCGGCATCCGTATCTTCAGCCGGCTGCTGTGATCAACCGTGGTCGGCGGTGCCAGGCCAGTAGGCACTGTCGGGCACCTTGCGCGCGCCGAAGATCGCCTGGCCCACGCGCACGATGGTCGAGCCTTCCTCGACCGCCAGCGCGTAATCGCCGGACATGCCCATCGACAACTCGTCCATCGCGATGCCTGCGGGAGCCGATTGGCGCAGGCGTTCGCGCAGTTCGCGCAGGCGCACGAAGCACGGGCGCACCTTCGCGGCATCGTCGGAAAACGACGCCAAGGTCATCAGGCCGCGCACGCGCAACGACGAGAACGCCGGCAGCTGTTTGACGAACGCTTCCACTGCATCCGGCGGCAACCCGAACTTGCTTGCTTCATTCGACGTGTTGACCTGCACCAGTACGTCCAGCGAGCGCCCCAGTGCCTGCAGGTGCTTGTCCAGCGCCGTCGCCACGCGCAGGCTGTCCAGCGCCTGGAACTCGCTGGCGAACTCGGCCACCAGCTTGGCCTTGTTGGTCTGCAGGTGGCCGATGACAGCCCATTTCAGGTCCGGCAGATCCGCCATCGCCTGCCACTTGCGATGCGCCTCCTGCACCTTGTTCTCACCCAGCGTGTGGCAACCCGCGGCGTAGGCATTGCGGATGCGCGCTTCGGGCACGGTCTTGCTGACCGGTAACAGGCGTACCGAGGCGGGGTCGCGCCCGGCCTTCGCGCATGCCGCAGCGATGCGTGCGTGCACGTCGGCGAGGTGCTGGCGGAATTCGGCAACCGTATTGGCGGTGGTGTACGTATTCATCCGGCCAGTATAGACATTCGACAGGCCGCATCACCGGCCGTGCGCGTATGCTCGGCGCATGCCCGCGCGCCAACGCACCGCCACGGCCGCCTGGCCGGAAACACTCTGGACCATCGGCCACTCCACCCGCAGCCTCGAGGAATTCATTGCGCTGCTCACACGCAACCGCATCGAGGCGCTGGCCGACGTGCGCCACTTCCCGGGTTCGCGCAAGTACCCGCACTTCAACGTGGAACCGCTGCGCGACGCCGTGCAGCAGGCGGGCATCACCTACGTGCCGTTCACCGAACTGGGCGGTCGCCGCAAGGTCGCCCCCGATTCGCCCAACACCGCGTGGCGGCATCCGGCGTTCCGTGGTTACGCCGACTACATGGCCACCGACGCGTTCCACGCCGGCATCACGCGCCTGAAGACGCTGGCGATACAAAAACACACCGCGATCATGTGCGCGGAAGCGGTGTGGTGGCGCTGCCATCGTGGCCTGATCTCGGACGTGTTCAAGCTCAACGGCACGCGCGTGCTGCACATCATGGGTCCGGGCGAACCGCGCGAGCACCCGTACACCTCGGCCGCACACGCAGTGGACGGACACCTTGATTATTCCGCCGACCAGCACCAATTGCCTTTGACATGATTCCTTTCTCCTTCCTCGATCTGTGCCCCATCACCGAAGACGGTTCGGCGGCCGAAACTTTCACCCATACGGTGGAACTGGCGCGACACGCCGAAAGCTGGGGTTTCACCCGTTACTGGATGGCCGAACACCACGGCATGCCCGGCATCGCGAGTGCCGCCACCGCGGTGCTGATCGGCCACGTCGCGGGCGCCACCTCGCACATCCGCGTGGGTGCCGGCGGCATCATGCTGCCCAACCACTCGCCGCTGGTGATTGCCGAACAGTTCGGCACGCTCGACGTGCTGTATCCAGGTCGCATCGACCTGGGGCTCGGGCGCGCGCCAGGTTCGGACCAGGCCACCGCGCGCGCGCTGCGCCGCAACCTCGACACCGACCCGGAAGCGTTTCCACGCGACGTGCTGGAACTGCTGGCCTATTTCGAGGGCCGCGCGCCGGTGCACGCAACGCCCGGCACCGGCCAGCAGGTTCCCGTCTGGATCCTTGGCTCCAGCCTGTTCGGCGCACAACTCGCGGCCGCACTGGGACTGCCCTATGCGTTCGCCTCGCACTTCGCGCCGGCGCAGATGCTGGACGCGCTGGCGGTGTACCGCGCGCAGTTCCGGCCATCGCGGTACCTCGAGCGGCCGCACGCGATGCTGGGCTACAACGTGTTTGCCGCCGATACCGATGCCGAGGCGCACTATCTCGCCAGCTCCTGGCAACAATCATTCGTGAACCTGCGCTCGGGCCGTCCCGGGCGCCTGCCGCCGCCGGTCGAGGGCTACGCGGAATCGCTGCCGCCCCAGGGACGCGGCCTGCTGGCGCACGTGCTGTCGTGTTCCGCGATCGGCGCGCCCGGCACCGTGGCCGAGCGTATGCGCGCATTTATCGCGCAGACTGGCGCGGACGAGTTGATCGTCACCTGCAACATGCACGACCCCAAGGCACGTTTGCACTCGGTGGAGATCGCGGCCAGCGTGTTGCGCGAAACCAACGACGCCTGACGACTGCCCTCAGCCGAACGGCTGCTCGAGTGACGGGCTTTGCGGCGTGAACCAGCGCGCCCCCGCCGGCGTGACGTGCATGTCGTCTTCAAGCCGCACGCCGAACTCATCCGGGATGTAGATGCCCGGTTCGTCGCTAAAGGTCATGCCCACCTCGATTTTGCGGCTGTTGCCGCCGACCAGGTAATACCACTCGTGCATGTCCATGCCGATGCCGTGGCCCAGGCGGTGTGAGAAATATTTGTAACCCGGTCCGTAGCCTGCATCCACGATGACCTTGCGCGCAGCCGCGTCCACCGACGCCATCGTCGCCCCCGGATGCGCGGCGGCCAACGCCGCCTGCTGGGCCTTGCGCACGCTATCGAACACCCGCTTCATCTTGTCGCTGGCGCGGCCCAGCGTGAAGGTGCGGGTCAGGTCGCTCTGGTAGCCCTCGACGTAACAGCCATCATCCAGCATCACCGGCGTACCTTCCACGATGCGCTGCGGCTGGTCCGAACCGTGCGGCTGCGCGGTGAACTTGCCGACGTTGATGCTGGCTTCGCCGCGCAGGCCCATGCGCGCGTACGCGGCGTCGATCCACGCCGCAACCTGGTGCTGGGTCATGCCCGGCTCCAGGCCTTCCCAGACCGCGCGATACACCGCAAGCGTCGCGTCACACGCAACCTGCATCAACGCAAGCTCAGCCGGGCTCTTGATGGCCCGGCACCCGGCCGTCACCGGCGTCGCCTCCACCAGCCGCGCCTGCGGCAGCGCCTTGCCGATTTCGGTGACGCGATAGAACGGCACGCGATCCTCGATGCCGAGCACGCCAGTACCGGCGTGGCGTTCGCGCAGCACCTGTGCGATCAGCTGGTACGGGCTCTCGTCTTCCTGCCACGCGCGCACGTCCGTGCCGATCCGGATCTGCCCCTGCGTGCGACTGCGCTCGAACGCGGGGACGATGTACACGGGGCCGCCCGCTTTCGGCAGCAGCATGCCCATGGTGCGCTCGCTGTTCCACCAGCGCAGGCCGGCGAAGTAATCGAGCGTGGTCCCGGCATCGACGAAGATCGCGTCCATGCCGTGCTTGCCCATCAATTGCTGCGCCCGCGCCATGCGTGCGCGGCGCTCGGCGTCGCCGATCGGGACCACTTTTGATGCGACTGGCTGCAGCGCGAGGACGGATTTGGGCAACCCGGGGCCGTCAGCGACCGGAGTGGCTGCCCGCGCCTGGCCGCCCAGCAGCAGGGCCGGCAGCGCCACCGCGGACGCCGCGGACGCCTGCAGGAAGTGGCGACGGCCCGGCCGCATCGTGGTATCGCGTGACATACCCGCTCCCGCCGTGGAACACCGCGCGATGCTACCGGCGGGGCACGCCGCCACGCCACGGCCGAAAGTACCGTGCCACCGCCGAGCCTGCACGACCCACCCCGCGGGCATGACTTTCGGCGGATGCAACTATTATCAAGTGCAGTATAGTGCAGTCGTGACTATACAGCGCGCCTGCCGGTTGCAATGAGCGATACCGAAGTCCACCTCAAGAAGTTCGAGAAGGAACTGGCCGCCGGCACGGTCTCGCTGGTGTTGCTGGCGGTCATGGCGGCGGCGCACGAGCCGCTGTACGGCTACCAGATCGCCAAGCGCCTCGAACACGACGCCGATGGCGTGCTGGCCGGCAAGCAAAGTGCGCTGTACCCGGTGCTGCGCAACCTTTCCGCGGCCGAGCTGCTGGACACGTTCATGCAGCCATCCGAAGCCGGCCCGCCACGCCGCTATTACCGCATCACGCCGCTGGGCCGCAAAGTGTTGCGCGAATGGGCCACTGCCTGGGTCTCCACGCGCCGGTTCGTCGATTCGATCCTGAAGGAATGAAGCCATGACCACGCCCCGCACCATCGAGGAATACCTGAAACAACTGCGCGCGGCGCTGGCCGGCGCCGACCCCGCGATGATCCAGGATGCGCTCTACGACGCCGAGGAACACCTACGCTCGGAGCTGGCCGAAAACCCGGGTACCAGCGAAGCCGAACTGCTGGAAAAAATCGCGACGAGCTACGGCGCGCCGGAGGAAGTGGCCGAGATCTACCGGTCCACCGAGCAGACCGTCGCGCGCGCCCTGCGCAGCCCGCGTCCGCAGCCGCGGCGCTCTTCCATCGGACGCTTCTTCGGCGTGATCGCCGACCCGCATACCTGGGGCGCGCTGTTCTACATGCTGCTGGCGCTCGCGACCGGCATCTTCTATTTCACCTGGGCCGTCACGGGACTTTCGATGTCCGCGGGCTTCGCGGTACTGATCATCGGCGCGCCGTTCTTCCTGCTGTTCATGGCCTCGGTGCGCGGGCTGTCGCTGCTGGAAAGCCGTATCGTGGAAGGCATGCTGGGCGTGCGCATGCCGCGCCGCCCGCCCTACACCGAACGCGACCGGCCACTGCTGCAGCGCATCGCCGCGATGCTGACCGACGTGCGGACCTGGGCGACGCTGCTGTACATGCTGCTGATGCTGCCGCTCGGCATCGCCTACTTCGTGCTCGTGGTCGTGCCCACCAGCG
The DNA here is from genome assembly GCA_025924775.1 of Rhodanobacteraceae bacterium. Classification (GTDB taxonomy): domain Bacteria; phylum Pseudomonadota; class Gammaproteobacteria; order Xanthomonadales; family Rhodanobacteraceae; genus 66-474. The sequence goes on along the minus strand of JAICHS010000054.1, from coordinate 3,240 downwards.
CGTCCCTGGCGCTGTTGCTGACGCCGCTCGGGTTGGCCTTCAACTTCTTCGGACTCGGCAGCGACTTCGTCGGGGGTCGCGTGACCGTGGACTGGGGCTTCGGACCACACATCCCCGGCTGGGGCGATGCGGCCGCGATGTTCGTGGTCGGGTTCTTCCTGTTGTTCCTGACCCTGCACCTAATACGCGCGATCGGACGGATGCACGGCGCGCTGGCCAAGCACCTGCTGGTGAAATCCGCGCGGGTTTGATGCGGTAGCTCAGGCTGCCGGCGGCTTGCCGTCGGCAGCCGGTTTGCCGCCCCTGGCCAGCAACGGCTCGATCAGGTCCAGCGGCAGCGGAAATGCGATGGTGTTGGTCTTGTTGCCGGCAATACCGGCCACTTCGACCAGCGTCTGCAGGTAGCGCAACTGGATCGACTGGGGCTGCTCCATCAGCTTTTGCGCCGCCTGCATCAGCTTCTCGGCTGCCTGCTGCTCGCCCTCGGCGTTGATGATCTTGGCGCGCCGTTGGCGCTCGGCTTCCGCCTGGCGCGCAATCGCCCGCACCATGCTGTCGTCCAGATCCACCTGCTTGATCTCGACGTTGGACACCTTGATGCCCCACGCGTCGGTGTGCTGGTCGAGGATCACCTGCACGTCGTGGTTGAGCTTGTCGCGCTCGCTCAGCATTTCGTCCAGCTCGTGCTGGCCCAGCACCGAACGCAGCGTGGTTTGCGCCAGCTGGCTGGTGGCTTCGCGCGCGTCCTCCACCTGGATCACGGCCTTCTCAGGGTCGATCACGCGAAACAGGATCATCGCATCGACCTTCACCGGCACGTTGTCGCGGGAAATGACGTCCTGCGGCGGCACCGGCATCACGATGGTGCGCAGGTCGATCCGCACCATCTGCTGCATGATTGGAACCAGCACGATGATGCCGGGCCCCTTCACCGCCTGGAAATGGCCGAACAGGAAAATCACGCCGCGCTCGTATTCGCGCAGGATCTTCAGCGACGAGAACAGGATGATCAGCACGATCACCACGATGACCGCGACCACGGGGAAAAAGTCGATCATTGCGAACCCTCCTTCGATTGCGCCAAGGGCCGGACGTCCAGCACCAGCCCACGCATGCCCGTCACACTGACCTGCTGGCCGCGCTGCAGCGGCACAGGCGAGTCCGCCTGCCACCGCTCGCCGTGCACGTGCACCAGGCCACGCCCCTGGAAATCGGCAACCACTTCGGCCACCGCCCCCAGCATTTGCTCACGCCCGCTCACCACGCGCTGGCGGTGCGAGCGCATCGCCAGCCACACGATACCGACCAGCACGCCCGCCGCCGCGATGGCAATGCCGACCACCACCGGCAGCGCCACACCATAACCCGGTACACCGGTATGCATCAGAATCACCGACCCGATCACGAATGAAATGACCCCGCCCGTGCCGAGCACGCCGTAGGCGGGTACGAACGCCTCGGAGACGATCAGGACCACGCCCAGCAGGATCAGCCCCAGCCCGGCGAAGTTCACCGGCAGCAACTGGAAAGCGTACAACGCCAGCAACAGGCAGATCGCGCCCACCACGCCGGGCAGCACGCCGCCTGGATGCATGCCCTCCAGCACCAACCCGCCCAGCCCGAGCAACAACAGGATGTAGGCCACGGATGGATTGGCGATTACGCCGAGGAACTGGCTGCGCACGCCCGGCGTCACGGTTTCGATCGCGGCACCGCGGGTGTGCAACACCCGCGTGCCCGCGGACGTTTCCACGCTGCGGCCATCTACCTCGACCAACAGCGTGGGGATGTCCGGTGCGACCAGGTCGATGACGTGCAGCTTCAGCGCCTCGGCGGCCGGCACGCTGACCGCGTCGCGCACGGCCTTCTCGGCCCAGTCGGCGTTGCGTCCGCGCCGCTCCGCGAGCCCGCGGATGTAGGCCACCGCGTCGTTGGTAACCTTGCGCATTTCGGTGTCGCCGGCGGGCGCGGAAGACGGCTTGCCGCTGCTGGACGACGGCAGCGGCAGGCTGCCGCTGCCCGTCAGTGACACGGGCGTCGCCGCGCCAATGTTGGTCGCCGGCGCCATCGCGGCCACGTGACAGGCGTACATGATGTAAGTGCCGGCGCTGGCCGCGCGCGCTCCGGACGGCGCGACATAGCCGATCACCGGCACGTTCGATGCCAGGATGGCCTTGATGATGTCGCGCATCGAGCTGGAAAGGCCACCAGGCGTGTCGAGTTCCAGCACCACCGCGGCCGCGTGCATCGAATCGGCACGCGCGATGCCGCGCACGACGTAATCGGCGCTGGCCGGGCTGATCGCGCCATCGACGTGCACCACCACCACGGTGGGGCGCGCCGACCCGGATGTCGCACCCGGCGCTGCGCCGGGCGCGGCCGCCCACGCGACCGTCGCGACCAGCAACGCCAGCCAACCCCAGGCAATGGAGCGCCACGTCCTCATGCCGCCATCAGATCATTACCCGCGTAACTTCGCAAATGGCCGACGACCCTGGCTGCGGCGCCGCGCCCAGCGCTGACTTCGGGCAACGCATGCAGTGTCGATCAGCGTAAAGTGGGAGCTTTGCAACTGATCATCGAGGACACCGCCATGGAGCATCCCATGTATCCCGAATCTACCGCCGACATCGCCAAGAAGCGCCACGAACTGGCCCCCGCCCCGCTCGAAGCCTTCCAGAACTTCAGCCGCGCCGTGTTTGCTGACGGCGCACTGCCCACCGTCACCAAGCAGTTGATCGCAGTGGCGGTCGCACACACCACGCAGTGCCCCTACTGCATCAAGGGTCACACCAAGGGTGCCCTCAAGGCCGGCGCAACCGAGCAGCAGATCATGGAGGCCATCTGGGTGGCCGCCGAAATGCGTGCCGGCGGCGCCTACGCGCACTCCGCGCTGGCAATCGACACCATGCAACATGTGCACGGCGCCTGACGGTTTGCCGCGCCACGATCACCGGCAAGCGTCCATTTCGCGGGTGCGTGGCGCGCCACGCGGCACCGGGCGCTTGCCCGGGCTGCGGCAGCACAAGCTATACTTCGGACTTTGCCACCGCGGCACAAGCCGCCCGCAGGGAACCTGAGAAACATGATCCGATCGATGCTGACCTTCGCTCTGATGGCGGGATTCGCGTGCTTCGCATCCGCAGCGTTCGCCAAGGGCGACCCGGTCCAGGGGAGGCTCGAGGTCTACACCTGCCACGGTTGCCACGGCGTTCCCGGTTACGAAACCGCGTACCCGGA
>JAICHS010000053.1 GCA_025924775.1 Rhodanobacteraceae bacterium | reverse complement strand
TGGATTTGGGGGGTGGCGGTATCCTAGGCGTTCCCTTCCAGTCGTCGAAATCGAGTAGACATGAATGCATTGCGCGCCCCCGCCGGGGGTGATGTGGTGGCTGCGATCGCGGCCGCGGTCCGTGCCAAGGTCGAACCGGCCAAGGCGGCAACGGCGGAGGCGTTCGCGCAGCTGGTCTGCGCCGAGTTGGGCCCGGACGAGCTGAGCCGCCGCGATGTCGATGGCTGGGCCGCGCTGTGCGCGGACCTGTTCCGCTGGGCCGGCAAGCGCTCGCCGGGCCACGCGTCGGTGCGGGCGTTCAACCCCGACGCCGCGCGCGATGGCTGGCGCAGCGCGCATTCGGTGATCGAAGTGGTCGCCGACGACGCGCCGTTCCTGGTGGATTCGCTGGAAATGGTGGTCAACGGCGAGGGCCTGCGCCTGCACCGGCTGCTGCACCCGGTCATGGACGTGCGCCGCGATGCCAACGGCAACCTGCAGTCGGTGGCGGCGTGCGGTGGCGCGGGCAAGGCCGAATCGGTGATGCACGCCGAGATCGACCGCGTGGACGACGCCACGCTGGCCAAGCTGCAGGCGGCAGCCGAATCGGCGCTGGTGGACGTGGCGGCCGCGGTCAACGATTGGCAGGCCATGCACGCCAAGATGCTGGCGATCGCCGATGCGCTGCCGCAGGACAGCACCACGCTGTCCGCAGACGAGATCGCGGAGGGCCAGGCGTTCCTGCGCTGGGCGGCTGACAACCATTTCACGTTCCTCGGCTACCGCGAATACGACGTGGTGGCGGAGAAGGGCGACGAGCTGCTGAAGGCGCGCGCGGGCTCCGGGCTGGGCATTTTGCGCAATCCCGACCTTGCCACGGCACCGCGTTCCACCAAAAGCCTGGTCGCGACGCGCTTGCCGCAGTCCGGCTCGATGGACGCGATCATCCTGACCAAGACCAACGCGCGTTCGCGCGTGCACCGCGCCGGCTACATGGATTACATCGGCGTGCTGCGTTTCGACGCGGCGGGCAAGCCGCTCGGCGAGTCGCGTTTCCTGGGCTTGTACACCTCCACTTCGTACATGCGCCGGGCGCAGGACGTGCCGCTGGTGCGCAAGAAGTTCGAAACCGCCGAGAAGCGTTCCGGCTTGCGTCCGCAGTCGCATTCCGGCAAGGCGTTCCGTTCGATCCTGGAAACCTTGCCGCGCGATGAGCTGCTGCAGGCTTCCAGCGATGAGTTGTTCGCCTTGGCCAGTGGCATCTTCGACGTCAACGAACGCCGCCAGGCGCGGCTGTTCGTGCGTCGCGATGCCTATGGCCGGTTCTTCTCGTGCCTGGTGTTCATTCCCCGCGACCACTACAGCGCCAGCGTGGGCGAGCGCGTCAAGGACATGTTGCGCGAGGAACTGCATGGCGCCCACGCCGATGCCACCGTGCTGGTCGGCGATGCGCCGATGGCGCGCGTGCACGTGGTGGTGCGTCCGCGTGCCGGCGAGCAGGTGGCGGTGGACCAGCAGGCTCTCGAAGCAAAGCTCGCGCCGATCGTGCGCAACTGGCACGACGAGTTGCGTGATGCATTGGTGGGCGGGCTGGGCGAGGAGCGCGGCGCGCAGCTCGCGGGTCGCTGGGGCAGCACGCTGGCTGCAGGCTACATCGAGGACACGACGCCGGCGCGCGCGGCGGAGGACGTCGGCATCCTTACCGAAATGACCGCGGCGGGCGAGGACATGCGCCTTGCCTTCTACGATTCCTACCGCAAGCCCGGCGAGCTGCACTTCAAGATCTTCCGCTCGGGTAGCGACATTCCGCTTTCCGACGCGTTGCCGCTGCTGGAAAACGCGGGCCTCAAGGTCGACACCGAGCAGGTGCACGCGCTGGAACTGCACGGCGCGCATGCCTGCATCCAGGATTTCGTGGTGCGCCCCGCGGTGCCGCTGAAGTTCAAGCTGGACGACGTGCACGCGCGCTTCGAAGCCGCGTTCGCGGCCATCTGGCATGGCCAGGCCGAGAACGACGGGCTCAACTCGCTGCTGCTGGAGGCCGGCCTCGGCTGGCGCCAGATCGCGATGCTGCGCGGCTACTCCAAGTACCAGCAGCAGGTCGGCACGACCTTCTCGCAAAACTACATGGAGGAAACGCTGGGCCGCTATCCGATGATCGCGGGCCTGCTGGTGGAGCTGTTCGAAGCCAAGTTCGACCCCCGGCGCGAAAGCGGTGATGCCGCCAGCCGCAAGCTTGCGCGCGAGGCGCTGGAACACGAGCTGGGCGTGCTGACGCCCAGGGCCGTGCTGGACGCCAATCCGGATTTCGTCAAGCGGGTCGCAGCATTGACGGAGAAACCCCGCGACGCGCAGGTGGAAGGGCTGCTCAGCGCGATCAAGGCGTTGCTGGTGAACGTGTCGAGCCTTGACGACGATCGCATCCTGCGTGGTTTCATGGCGCAGATCCGCGCGACCTTGCGCACCAATTACTTCCAGCTGCACGACGGCAAGCCCGCGGAATACATCGCCTACAAGTTCGACTCGCACCAGGTGCCGGACGTGCCGAAGCCGGTGCCGTACCGCGAAATCTGGGTGTACGCACCACGCGTGGAAGGCGTGCACCTGCGCTTCGGCCCGGTCGCACGCGGCGGCATCCGCTGGTCGGACCGGCGCGAGGATTTCCGCACCGAGGTGCTGGGCCTGGTCAAGGCGCAGATGGTGAAAAACACCGTGATCGTGCCGGTGGGTTCCAAGGGCGGCTTCTTCGTCAAGCGCCCGCCGACCGAGCGCGACGCGCTGCTGGCCGAGGGCATCGCCTGCTACAAGATGTTCATGAACGGCCTGCTGGACATCACCGACAACATCGACACGGCCGCCAACAAGGTGCTGCATCCGGCCGACGTGGTGCGCCACGACGCGGATGATCCGTACCTGGTGGTCGCCGCCGACAAGGGCACCGCCAAGTTCTCCGACATCGCCAATGGCATTTCCATCGCGCACGGCTACTGGCTGGGCGATGCGTTTGCCTCGGGCGGCTCCGCGGGCTTCGACCACAAGGACATGGGCATCACCTCGCGCGGCGGCTGGGAGTCGGTGAAAAACCACTTCCGCTCGCTGGGCCACGATTGCCAGGCCGAGGACTTCACCTGCGTCGGCATCGGCGACATGTCGGGCGACGTGTTCGGCAACGGCATGCTGCGCTCGCGCCACACGCACCTGCTGGCGGCGTTCGACCATCGGCACGTGTTTGTCGACCCGAAGCCTGATCCCGAGGCGTCGTTCAAGGAGCGCGAGCGCATGTTCGCGTTGCCGCGTTCCTCGTGGGACGACTACGACAAGCAACTCATTTCAAAGGGTGGCGGCGTGTTCGCACGCAGCCTGAAGGCGGTCGCGATCACCCCCGAGATGCACGCGGTGCTGGGCATTCCCGACAGCGTGGAATCGTTGTCGCCCACCGAGCTGATCAGCGCCGTGCTGAAGGCGCCGGTGGACCTGCTGTGGAACGGCGGCATCGGCACCTACGTGAAGTCCGCGCAGGAAACCAACGCCGATGTTGGCGACCGCGCCAACAACGCGCTGCGCATCAACGGCGGCGACCTGCGCTGCAAGATCGTGGGCGAGGGCGGCAACCTGGGCTTCACCCAGAAGGGCCGCGTCGAGGCCGCACAGGCGGGCGTGATCCTCAACACCGACTTCATCGACAACTCGGCGGGCGTGGACACGTCCGACCACGAGGTCAACATCAAGATCCTCCTGAACGATGCGGTGCGGCGCGGCGAGATGGACCTCGAGGCGCGCAACAAGCTGCTGCATTCGATGACCGACGAAGTCGGTGAACTTGTGCTGCGCGACAACTACCGGCAGAACGTGGCGCTCGGGTTGATGGCGCACATGTCGGTGGGCCGCATCGGCACGATGGCGCACTTCATCCGCACGCTGGAGTCGCGCGGGCAGCTGGATCGCCAGATCGAGTCGCTGCCCTCCGACGCCGAACTGTCCGAACGGCGCACCCACCACCAGGGCCTGACCCGGCCCGAACTGGCGGTGCTGCTGTCGTACTCCAAGATCGTGCTGTACCAGGAACTGGTCGATTCCGACGTGCCGGAGGATCCGTTCCTGTCGCACGAACTGATGCGCTACTTCCCCGAACCGCTGCACGCGAAGTACGCGGCGCACATGCAACGGCATCGCCTGAAGCGCGAAATCATCGCCACCGCGGTCACCAATTCCATCGTCAACCGCATGGGCGCCACGTTCATCCTGCGCACCCAGGAAGACACCGGGCAAACCGCCGCCGCGGTGGTCAAGGCCTACAACGCCGGGCGCCAGATCCTGCATGCGCGCGAGCTGTGGGCCGGCATCGACGCGCTGGACGGCAAGGTCAGCCAGTCGGCGCAAATCGACGCGCTGATGAAACTGTGGTCGCTGTTGCGCCACGTGTCGCGCTGGCTGCTGAATCGCCAGGGTTCGACGCTGGGCATCACCGACCTGGTCGAGCGTTACCAGCCGGGCATGGACAAGCTGCGCGCGACACTGCCCGATGCCTTGGGCAAAGCCGGCCGCGCGGCGTGGGACGCCGATCTCCAGACGTGGAAAGGCGTGGGCGTTGCCGACGACCTGGCGCGCAAGCTGGCCACCATTCCGGCGCTGGAGGTGGCGATGGATGTCATCGAAACCGCGCTGGAATCCGGCCGGCCGATCGAGCACGTTGCGCGCGTGTTCTTCGACCTGGGCGAGGCGCTCGACATCGAATGGCTGCGCGGACAGATCGACAAACTGGTGGTCGAAAGCCGCTGGCACGCCCAGGCACGCGGTGCGCTGCGTGACGAACTGGCCGTGCAGCAGCGCGCGATGGTCAGCCAGATCCTCGCGTCCGAACAGGGCCAGCAGAGCCCCGAGGGCGCGGTGGACGCGTGGCTGCAACGCGACGATCCGCAGTTGCAGTTCACCCGCGGCATGCTGGACGAAATCCGCGGCGTGGATGTCGACTACCCGATCGCGTCGGTGGCCCTGCGGCGACTGGCGCAGATCGCGCAGTCGGGCTGACGCGCCCGCATCGCATTGCCACTACTGGCCGACCCACGGGGTGGCCGGTAGTGGCGGCGTGCACACGGATGGCGTGGAGGGCCATGATGGGTGAACGTGGCCCATTGCCGCCGTTCGGGTCGGTCCACTTTCGGAAGACTGGTTGCCACTTGACGCCGGGGGGTCATGCCCTGTCGGTTTTCGACCGGGCGCCCGGGATCAGGCGTTCTTGGCTTCGAACAGATTGTCAGGGGAAACGGGATGAAACCCGTGGCGTCCTACGCGGCCAGCGCTTCGTGCAACGCCGGATAGTCGGTGTAGCCCTTCGCCGTGCCGCCGAAGAACGTGCTGCGATCGGCAGCATTCATGGGTGCGCCGGCCTTTAGCCGCGCGACGAAATCGGGATTGGCGAGCACGAACTGCCCGTAGGACTCCAAATCGGCCAGTCCTGCAGCCACATCGGCGCCGATCCGGTCGCGCGGTCGCCCGGAGCGATTGAGCACCAGTGCGCCGTTCCAGAGCTTGCGGAGGTCGGCCAGCAGTGCTTCGTCGCCTTGCTGCGCGATGTGCAGGTAGGCAAGGCCCAGTGCGTCGAGTTCGCCGACCAGATGGCGATAGAGGTCCGGTCCTTCAGGGCCTTCGTCGATGCCCCACAGTTTCATGCCCGGTGACAGGCGGATGGCCGTCCGGTGCGCTCCGATTTCTGCGGCAATTGCCGCGGTGACTTCGACGGCAAAACGGGCGCGGTTCGGGATGGAGCCACCGTACGCGTCCGTGCGCGTGTTGGCACTGGGCGCGAGAAACTGATGCACCAGGTAGGCGTTCGCACCGTGGATTTCGACGCCGTCGGCGCCCGCTTCGATCGCGCGACCTGCGGCGAAACGGAAGTCCTCTACCGTTCGGTGGATTTCCCGAGTGGTCAACGCACGCGGCTCGGGGATCGCCTGCATGCCTTTGGCGGTGAACATCGGCGCACCCGGTGCAATGGCGGAGGGGGCAACGCCCGGCCGATGATGCGGCGTGTTGTCCGGATGCGACATACGCCCTGCGTGCATGAGTTGGATGAAGATGCGCCCCCCCTTGTCGTGCACGGCAGCCGCAACCTGCTTCCAGCCGGCGACGTGCGCGTCGGTGTAAATGCCTGGCGTGGTGATGTAGCCCTGTCCATCAGCCGACGGCTGTGTCCCCTCGGTGACGATGAGGCCGATGCTGGCGCGCTGGCGGTAATAGTCGGCCGCCAAATCGCCGGGCGTTCCATCGGCTTTGGCGCGCGAACGGGTCATCGGCGCCATCACCAGACGGTTGGAAAGCGTGTAGCGTCCAAGCTGGACGGGTTCGAACAGCTTCTGGTTCATGAGGTTCTCTCGTTGCGGAAGGCTCGTCAGCGCCTGTTGCAACGGAACATAGAGGGTTTCATGGTCAAGACACAGACTATATTATCGAGACGCAATGTCTCAATACAGAAACACATGAATCTCAACGCCCTCGAGGACTTCCTGCTGGTGGCGACTCACGGCGGTCTCGGCAAGGCCAGCCGCGCGAGTGGCCGGTCCAAGGCCACGCTGTCGCGCCGCATTGCGGATCTGGAAGAGGCACTGGGCGCTCGGCTGCTCGAACGTGCTTCCAATCGGCTTGTCCTCACCGAGGCCGGGCAATTGCTGTTCACCCGCGCCGAAGATCCGATGCGCGAAGTCGAGGAGGCGGTGATTGCGACGCGGGAAGGGCTGGCTACGCCGCGCGGCCGCTTGCGCATCGCGGCGCCGTTGCTGTTTGCGCAACTCGCCTTCGGCAAGCTGGGGGCCAAGTTCCTGGCGGCGTACCCCGGTGTTCAGTTGGATGTAGTGGCGCAGGATCGGGCCGTCGATCTGATTGAAGAACATTTCGATGTAGCCGTCCGAGTCAATCCACGCGAGGACAGCACGCTTGTGGGACGCTGCTTTGCCACCGACCGGCTCGTCATTGCCGCTGCGCCTTCGGTAAAAGTGCCGAGAGCAGGCAAGGCCGGAAAACCTGTCCAGGTTCCGGCGGTGGTGCTGTCTTCCTACCCCAGTGGCCCCTGGTCGGTCGATGGCCGCCGTCTCGTCATCGATCCGCAACCCGTGATGCGTGCCTCGTCACTGTTCATCGTCCGCGATGCCGCACTTGCCGGCGTCGGCGTCGCATTGCTGCCGCAATCCATGGTCCGGCCGAGGCTGGAGAGCGGCGAATTGGTGCAATGGGGAACGCTGGGCAAGCCTGTCGAGCTATGGGTCTTGCATACCTCACGCAGGCTGCCTAGTCCAAAGGTGCGTGCCTTTGTGGATTTCATGAGTGCCGAGTTCGCAGATGGCAGGCTCGAATTGCCAGGCTGATAAAGCTTCCCCACATGGTTGCCATCGGTCAGCTCGACCGTTCGCATGATGGGCTGGTTTGGGGCGAATGCCGCCGTCGTTCTCCTGGCTGGAGCGTGTGTCGGCGAAACAAGTGTCGTACCCGAATGCGCTGGAACGACAGGTTGTGCCGACACGCTGCCCGGTGTATTGGACCGTTCAACGCCGTGCGGGTGCTGGATGATCTTGAGACCGCGATGCGCAGGTGATCTTGCGAGACGCGGGGCCCGGAACCTGATCGATGCCGCAGGCGTGGTTGCCTTGGGAATGCGGTTGGGCAGTGCGCGGAGACCACGGCTCGTGGTCTTGCGCCGGCACTTGCCTGGGGTGGGTGCCGGATTTGACACCGGTTGAATAAGGCGCAGACTGGCGGTACACCATGTGCTCGCGGTCGGCCGTGCGAAGGCGTGCCGGGTTGACCCGCGATGGCGCAAGCGTATCCGCCCATCACCTCGGGAGCGCGTCATGCCCAAGACCATCCACCTCAAGGTAAACGGCAAGCAACACGCGGTCGCGGTCGAGCCCGACACGATGCTGCTCTACGTGTTGCGCGACCAGCTGGGCCTGCACGGCCCCAAGTTCGGTTGCGGCCTTTCCGAATGCGGCGCCTGCACCATCCACCTGGATGGCGCGGCGGTGCATTCGTGCGTGCTGCCGGCGACCGCCGCCGAGGGCCGCGCGATTACGACGCTGGAAGGACTCGGCAGCGTGGACAAACCGAATCCGTTGCAGCAGGCATTCATCGACGAGCAGGCCGTGCAGTGCGGTTACTGCATCAACGGCATGATCATGACCGCGCAGGCGTTCCTGGACAAACACCCCAACCCGAGCCGGGACGACATCAAGCAGGCGCTCAACCGCAACCTGTGCCGCTGCGGCACGCACATGCGCATCGTCCGCGCCGTCGAACGCGCCGCGAAAAACGGGAGGCAATCAGCATGAACGCGCGCCCCGAAACCGTGTTTGCGAATTCCGATCTTTCCGACTTCGGCGCCAGCCGCCGCGAGTTCCTGAAGACCTCCGGCGGTCTGGTGCTGGGTTTCAGCCTGCTGGGGCCGATGGCCGCGCTGGCGCAGCAACCCGCCACGCACATTCCGGCCAGCGCTACCGGTGCTGCGCAATCCCTCCCGGCGGTCGACCCGGCCAAACTGGATGCGTGGTTGGCGATCCATCCCGACAATACCGCGACGCTTTTCACGGGCAAGGTCGAGCAGGGCAACGGTTCGCCCAACGCGCTGGCGCAGATCGCGGCCGAGGAACTCGATTTCCCGTTCGACAAGCTGTTCGTGGTGATGGGTACCACGACCACCACGGTCGACCAGGGGCCGACGTACGGCAGCATGGCGGTGCGTTACGCCGGCCCGCAGATCCGCCATGCCGCGGCCGCGGGACGCCAGGTGCTGTTGTCGATGGCGGGCAAACGCCTGCGCGTGCCGGCGGAGCAGCTGACGGTGCGTGACGGCGTGGTTTCGGTGGTGGACGCACCGCAGCGCAGCGTCACCTATGGCGAGCTGGTGGAGGGCAAGCGTCTCGACGTGACAATCGGTGCGACCGGCAAGACGTTCGGCATGAAGGTGGCGCCGGATGCCAAGCTCAAGGACCCTTCGAAATACACGATCGTCGGCACGTCGGTGCCACGCAAGGACATTCCGGGCAAGGTCACGGGCGAGTTCACCTACGTGCACGACGTCAAGGTGCCGAACATGCTGCACGGTCGCGTGGTGCGGCCCTATGGCATCGAGTCCGACCTGTTGAGCGTCGATGAAAGCGGCTTGCGCGACATTCCGGGCTTCGTCGCGGTGGTGCGCCAGCGCAATTTCCTGGGCGTCGTTGCCAAAACCGAATGGGCCGCCATCAAGGCGGCCGAGAAACTGGGCTCGAAGCTGGTGCGCAAGGGGCCCACGGACGGCCAGGCCAAATGGTCCGATTGGCAGGGCTTGCCGGCGACGCCGGACGATCTCTGGGAATCACTGCGGCATGCGTCGGGCAAGGTCATCACGGTGGCCAACCGTGGCCACGTCGATGCCGCACTGCATGCTGGCGCGAAGACGCTGAAGGCCACCTATCGCACACCGTTCGAGACCCACGGCTCGATCGGCCCGGAACTCGCGATTGCCGATGTCGGCAAGGATTACGCGAAGTTCTGGGCGGGCACCCAGATGCCGCACCAGGCGCGGCGCGACATGGCCGAGTTGCTGGATCTTCCGGTTGAAAACGTCGAGGTGACCTGGGTCGAGGCGTCTGGCCAGTACGGCCGCAACGGCCTTGAACCCGTGATGGCGGATGCCGCGATCATGTCGCGCGCGGTCGGGCGCCCGGTGCGCGTGCAGTGGATGCGCTGGGATTCGCACGGCTGGGACCCCAAGGAACCGCCCATCGTGCAGGATCTTGAAGGCGCACTGGACGCCAAGGGCAACGTCACCGCGTGGCGCCACCACATGTGGGTTCCGACCCTCACCGATACGCGCCTGCTGGCGTCCGAACTGATCGGCAAGCCGGTCGGCAAGGTCAACCTGGGTGACGCCGCGATCAAATACGAATACGAGTTCGACAATGCGGATGTCGTCGCGCATGGCGAAAGCCGGGTCGGCGTGATCACCGCGTGGATGCGCGCACCCGGACAGTTCGAGACCACCTTTGCAATGGAGTCCTTCATCGATGAACTGGCCGCGGCGGCGCACCAGGATCCGCTGGCGTTCCGGTTGAAGTACCTCAAGGAGCCGCGCGCGATCGCGGTCCTGAAGGCGGCCGCGAAACAGTACGGCTGGCAAAGCCGGCCGTCGTTCCCGGGCAAGCAGCCGGGCCGCAAGGCCAACGGACGCGGCATCGCGTGGGTCAACCGTGACGGATCGCGCGTCGCCACCATCGCGGACGTCGTGGTCGACCGCGACACCGGCGGCATCTGGGTCAAGCGCGTCGTGGTGGCACACGATTGCGGCCTGGTGATCAGTCCCGACGGCATGCGCAACCAGATCGAGGGCAACATCATCCAGTCGATGAGCCGGACCCTGCACGAGGAGATCACCTTCGACCGCGCGCACGTCACCAGCCGCGACTGGGTGGGTTATCCGATCCTCACGTTCAACGAGATCCCCGACAGTCTCGAGATGGTGTTCGTCAACAACAGCGCCGAATACCCATCCAACGGTGGCGGTGAACCTTCGACCTGTCCCACCGCGGCGGTCATCGGCAACGCGGTGTACGACGCGGTCGGCGTGCGCTTGCGCCAGACGCCGTTCCGGAAGGAGCGCGTCAAGGCCGAACTTGACCGGGCGTGAAGTTGCCGTGACCACCTGCGGCCTGCATCGCCCATGAGCAACGCAGCGGAGTGGCGCGCGCTGATCGACGCGGTTGCGGCGCTGCCCGACGGCACCGCGGCCGCATTGGCCACCCTCACGCGCACGCACGGTTCGGCCTTCCGCCACGCCGGAACGCGGATGCTGGTGCGCGCCGACGGCAGTGCGGTTTGCGCGCTTTCCGGCGGCTGTCCGCAGCGCGACATCGTTGAGCGCGCGCGTGGCGTCATCCGCGACGGCGAGCCACTGCGGGTGGCCTACAACGCCGAATCGGGCCTGGACGTGCTGATGGAGATGGGTTGCGGCGGCGAACTGGAAGTCTTGATCGAGCCGATCGAACGCGCGGGCGCGATGGCCTGGCTGGCACCACTCGCCGAGTGTCTGCGTGCACGCCGGCCCGCGACCCTGGCGACGTGGTTTGCGCGGGATGGCGCCACCATTGCATCCCGGCACGCCCTTGCCGATGGCGCGCAGGGCAACCCGCCCGCGGACGCAACCCTGCGCACGGCGCTCGCGCAACTGCGGCCGGAGCGGCCCACGACCATCACCGTTTCCGCCGCGGGTGGCCGCGACGAAGTCCTGCTGGACCCGTTGCAACCGCCGCTCGCGCTGGTGGCGATCGGCAGCAACAGCACCGCGCACGCGCTGCTGCGGTTGGCGGATGCGCTCGGCTGGCAAACGACGCTGGTCGACAGCGACCAGCACCGGCTGGACGCTGCCGACTTGCCGAAGGGGGTCGTGACGCGTTGCGTCGATCCCGCCCGCTTGCGCCAATCGGTCAGGTTCGATCCGCACACCTCGGTGGTGGCGATGACCCACAACCTTGCGCAGGACGCAGCCTACCTGCACGCACTGGAAGGCACGCCGCTGGCCTACGTCGGTGCGTTGAGTTCGCGTTCGCGCGCGGCCCGCCTGCACGCCGAGCTGGATGCCGCGGGATGGCTGCTACATGCGCCGGCGGGCCTGGACTTGGGCGCCAACACG
>JAICHS010000052.1 GCA_025924775.1 Rhodanobacteraceae bacterium | reverse complement strand
TACGTATTGTTGCCGCGTGCGCGGCAACAGGAATTCATCGAACGCGCGCGTGCGGCATTTGCGCGCATGTACCCGGATTTTGGCAAGGACGACCAGTACGCCAGCGCCATCACGCCGCAACAGCACGCACGCCAGCTACGGATGCTGGAGCGTGCCGTGGCCGGCGGCGCCACCGCGCATCCATTGGGTACCGCGCGCGATGACGCTGCACGCCTGCTGGCACCGACGCTGCTGACGGGCGTTGCCCCCGCTGCGGAGGTGATGCGCGAGGAGATCTTCGGGCCGCTGTTGCCACTGGTGCCCTACGACAACCTCGACGAGGCACTGGATTACATCGCCGCGCGCCCGCATCCGCTGGCGCTGTATTTGTTCGAAGACGACGCGCGCGTCGCGCGGCGCGTGTTGCAACACAGCCTTGCCGGCGGCGTCTGCATCAACGACACGCTGTACCAGATCGCGCAGCACCATCTGCCGTTCGGTGGGGTCGGTGATTCCGGCATGGGTGCGTACCACGGCGAGGCCGGTTTCCGCACGTTCTCGAAGATGAAGCCGGTGTTTCGCCAGTCGCGGCTCGCGGCCACCGCGCTGCTGAATCCGCCCTATGGCGCGCGCTTCCGGCGCATGTTGAAGCTGCTGCTGCGGGGTTGATGCGCGCGGCGGGCTACGCGGCCTTGGCACCGACCGACAGGGATTCCAGCAGTTCGCCGGCCGCGCGCAGGCGGTCCCCTGGTTCGGGCAGCTCGAGGGCGATGCGCAGCTTGTCCTGGCCATCGAAGCGATAGGTGCGTGGACGCGTCTGCACCATGCGGATGATGGTGGCCGGGTTGACGTTGGGTTGCGTGTGGAACGTGGCGCGGCCACCGGCGGCGCCAAGATCGAGCTTGCGGATGCCGAGCGCGGCGGCGCGTTGCTTCAGGGCCGCGACCGCGAACAGGTTTTTGGTCGGCGGCGGCAGCAGGCCGAAGCGGTCGATCATTTCCACCTGCAGGTCGCCCAGCGCCACGTCGCCACGCGCGCCCGCGATGCGCTTGTACAGGGTCAGGCGCGCGTGCACGTCGGGCAGGTAGTCGTCGGGGATCAGCGCCGGCAGGTGCAGTTCGACGTCGCTGCCGCTGTCGCCGCCAAGGTCGAAGTCGGGAACCTTGCCGGACCGCAATGCGTTGACCGCGCGCTCCAGCAGCTCGTTGTAGAGTGCGAACCCGATCGCCTCGATCTGGCCCGACTGCGCCTCGCCCAGCAGTTCGCCCGCGCCGCGGATTTCCATGTCGTGGGTCGCCAGCGTGAACCCGGCGCCAAGTTCCTCCAGCGATTCCAGCGCGGCCAGGCGCTTTTCCGCATCGGCGGTCATGGCCTTCTTGTCGGGGACGATCAGGTACGCGTAGGCGCGGTGGTGCGAACGGCCGACGCGGCCGCGCAACTGGTGCAACTGCGCGAGCCCGAAGCGGTCGGCGCGGTCGATCACGATGGTGTTGGCGGTCGGCACGTCGATGCCCGACTCGATGATGGTGGTGCACACCAGCACGTTGAAGCGCTGGCGGTGGAAATCCAGCATCACGTGCTCCAGCTCAGCCGCGCCCATCTGGCCATGCGCGACGCGGATGCGAGCGTCCGGCACCAGCTCGGCCAGTTCGCGCGCGGTACGCGCGATGGTGTCGATGCTGTTGTGCAGGAAATATACCTGCCCGCCGCGCGCCAGCTCACGCTGGAAGGCTTCCCGGATCAGCGCGGGATCGTATTGCGCGACCAGCGTCTTGACCGCCATGCGCGCGGTGGGCGGCGTAGCGATGATGGACAGGTCGCGCATGCCGCTCATCGCCATGTTCAGCGTGCGCGGAATCGGCGTGGCGGTCAGCGTGAGCAGGTCGACTTCAGCGCGCAACTGCTTCAGGCGTTCCTTGTGGCGCACACCGAAGCGTTGCTCCTCGTCGATGATCGCAAGCCCGAGGTCGCGGAACTTCACCTCCGGCTGCAGCAGCTTGTGGGTGCCGATCACGATGTCGAGCTTGCCGTCTGCAAGGCGCGCAAGGGCGCCCTCGACTTCGGCCCTGGCCCGAAAGCGCGACAACAGCTCCACCCGGATCGGAAAGTCGGCCAGGCGGTCGCGGAAGGTGTCGTAGTGCTGCTGGGCCAGCAGGGTGGTCGGTACCAGCACTGCCACCTGTTTGCCGGCGCTGGCCACCGCGACCGCGGCGCGCAGCGCGACCTCGGTCTTGCCGAAACCGACGTCGCCGCAGATCACCCGGTCCATCGGCTGCGGCGCGGCAAGGTCGGCTAGCACGGCGTCGATCGCGGCCTGCTGGTCCGGCGTTTCCTCGAACCGGAAGCCTTCCGCGAAGCGCGCCAGCATGCCGCGGTCGTAGTCGATCGCGTTGCCCTGGCGGGCCGCGCGCCGGGCGTGGATCTCCAGCAGTTCCGCCGCAGCGTCGCGAACCTTCTCGGCGGCCTTGCGCTTGGCGCGGTCCCAGGCCTCGCTGGACAGCGAGTGCAGCGGGGCGTGCTCGTCGTCGGCGCCGCTGTAGCGGCTGACCAGTGCCAGCTGCGCCACGGGCACGTACAACTTGTCGCCGTGCGCGTATTCGATGGCCAGGAATTCGCCCGGCATGCCACCGACATCCAGCGCGGTCAGGCCGAGATAGCGGCCAACGCCGTGATCGACGTGCACGATCGGTGCGCCGATTTCCAGCTCGGTGAGGTCGCGCAGGACGGCTTCGGGGTCGCGTTCGGCCACCTGTCGCCGGCGGCGCTCGCCGCGCGCGCGTTCGCCCACCAGCTCGTGCTCGGTCAGGACCGTCAGCGCCGGGCGTGCCAACTGGAAACCGCTCTCAAGCGATGCGACGGTGATGGCAAGCAGGGGCGTCGCGGCATTTTTGGCTACCTCTTCCCCGGAAGCATTCGGGGGTGAGGGCTTCAAGAATTCTTGCCAGCCCGTGACGGCTGCCGGTCGCAATTCAACCGCCGCCAGTTGCTCCACCAGCGCCTCGCGCCGGCCGGGCGAATCGGCGGCGATCAGCACGCGCTGATCCCGGTGTTGGTCCAGCCACTCGTGCAGGCGCGCGGGAAAGCCCGTCGCGGCGGCACCCCCGGCCGTGAAATCCGGCGCGGTCAGGGTGCCGGTGTCGGCGGCGCGCGCATCGCCGGTGCCTGCAAGGTCGACGCGCAGCACCCGGTTCAGGCGCTCGCGCAGCGACTGCGGCGGCAGGTACAGGTCCATCGGCGGCAGGATTGGCCGCTCAATGTCGTGCGCGCGCTGATCGTGGCGGTCACCCGCTTGTTTCCAGAAGGCGTCCGCGGCCGCCAGCGCGCCGTTGCCCACGACGAACAGCGCGTCGTCGTCGAGATAGTCGAACAGGGTTTCGGTGGCGTCGACGAACAGCGGCAGGTAGTACTCGAGGCCGCCCGGCGTCACGCCCTGTTTCATGTCCTGGTAGAGCGGGCAACGGCGCACGTCGATCGGGAAGCGCTCGCGCAGGCGGTCGCGGAATGCGCGCATCGCCTCGTCGGTCAGCGGAAACTCGCGCGCCGGCAGCAGCTTCACCGCGTCCACCTGGTGCAGCGAGCGCTGGGTTTCGGCGTCGAAGGCGCGGATGGATTCGACCGCGTCGTCGAACAGCTCGATGCGGTACGGTTCGCTGGCGCCCATCGGGAAGATGTCGAGCAGCGCGCCGCGCACCGCGAATTCGCCGTGCTCGCCGACCTGCGGCACGTGCCGGTAGCCGCAGGCCTCCAGGCGGCGTTGCTCGGCGGCAAGGTCCAGCTGTTCGCCGCGCGCCACGGCCAGGCCGCTGCCCGCGATGTGGCTGCGCGGCGCCAGCCGCTGCATCAGCGTTGCGACCGAGACCACCAGTACGCCCTTGCGCGTGGACGGCAGGCGATACAGCGTGTCGATGCGCCGGGAGACCAGTTGTGGATGCGGCGCGAACAGGTCGTAGGGCAGGGTTTCCCAATCCGGGAAGCGCAACACCGGCAACCCGTCGGCGAAAAAGGCCAGGCCTTCGGCCAGTGTGCGTGCACTGCGGGTATCCGGCGTCACGGCCACCAGCACGCCGTCGCGCGCGCGCGCGGCTTCGCACAGCAACAGCGCCAGCGACGAGCCCGCGGGCTCGCGCCAGTCACGCTGCTGTCCGGCCTGGCGTGGCAGTGGCGGAAGCGATGGAAGTATCGAAGTCATGTCGTTGGCGCAATAAAGAACATTGCCGGAGCACGATGGGCACCCCAGCAAGGTAGGCAAGACGTCATTTTACCAGCTGACGGCGGTCGGACCGACCCGGACCGCGGCGCGCGGGCTAATGCGTCTGGAAACAGACCTGCATCAGCGAGGGCTCGTCCGCATCCACGCTGGCCGTGCCGCCGAGCGCGCGGCACAGGTCCAGCATGCGCGTGTTGTCGCGGCGGACGATGCCGTACAGCGCCACTCCGCGGCGGCGTGCGTCTTCAAGCAAACGTTGCAGCAGCCGCCGCCCCAGGCCATGGCCCGCAACGGCCTGGCCCACGATCAAGCCGAATTCCGCGCGCCCATCGTCGGTGGGATCGACGTGCAGATCCGCAACGCCCCGGATTTCACCTGCCTCGTCTTCCAGCACGAACGCCGCGTCCTGCGCCGGGTCAAGCTCACGCACCTCGGTTTCGATGAACACCGGCAACTCGCGCGACTGGTGCAGGAAGCGCAGTTCAACCTCCTCCGGCGTCAGGCGGTGGAAGGCGCGGTGCAGTGCGGGCAGGTCGTCCGGCCGCAACGCGCGCAGCACAAAACTGCGCCCGTCGGCGAGCCGGATGGTTTCGGAATGCTGGTCGGAGCCAATCTGCATCAGAACACCAAGAAGTCAGGCGTGGGCGCGTCGCGCCTCATGGGATGTTGCGGGCAACGCGGCTTTTGTGGAAAGTCAGGGCACGAAGCCCGTTCCGGTGTCGATGGCTTTGCAGAGAACGTATGCCTTGGGATGGGCCGAAGCGGCGGTCATGGACGACCGCACAAATAAAGCTCAACGGATGCCGACGCCAACCCCGACGCCGAAGTGGATGTTGGGATGGCCCTGGCGCATTTCCTCGGCGGTCCAGCGATGCAGATCCTGTCCCTGGATGGACACCACCGGATACCGGTAGGCGGCGTCGCCCACGCTCGAGGTTTGCGCGCCATGGATGCGCCCCAGCACGGTGACGGGTACGCCGTCGGGATAATCCAGCGGGTCCAGGAACCCCGGCACGTCGGCGATGAAGCGGCCGATCGCGGGCTGCTGCAGCCGTGGCCGTTGCGAGGCGTCCAGGGGGTAGCCGAGAATCCGGATTTCGGTGTGGTCTTGGGCATTGTCCACGCCGATCACCGTGCCACCCCAAACGACCTGGGCGTCCGCGAAATTGCCCGGTGCCGTTGCGACTTGCGCCGGCGTGGTGGCCACGAACGACGCGTTGGTGGGATAACGGGGCGCCGGCGCGCACGCCGCGACCGCCAAGGCCAGGGCCAGTGCGGACAACAGCCGCAATGCCGGAAAGGATGGCACGCGCATGGCGGGCGCCTCGTACGCAGTGGGATCACTGCGAGGATAGCGAAAATCGCGGACACGGGCGTGCGTGCGGGTCACGTCCGTTCACCGCGTAGCCAGTGCAGGCGCTGCGCCGCACCTGGTGCCGGTGCCAATGCGTCGCGCAGGGCCGGCAACAGCCCGGCCAATGCCGCATCGAATCGCCAGGGCGGGTTCGCGACCAGCATCCCGCAGCCGTTCAGGCGCAGCGGCGAGTCGTCGGGATGGACCAGCAATTCCGCCACCAGCACCTTGTCGAACGGTCCCTGCGCCAGGTGCCGGTGGAACGGCACGACGGCCCGGTGCGATTTGATCGGGTACCACGCCGCGTACACGCCGGCGGGCCAGCGTGCGTGCGCCTGTCCGAGTGCGGCTTCGATGGATGCGAAATCGTTGTCCGGGACCTCGAACGGTGGATCGATCAATACCAGGCCGCGCCGTTCCACGGGTGGTAACAGTGCGTGCAGCGCCGCGTAGCCGTCGCGCTGGTGGACGTGCGCACGCGCGTCGTCGCGCAGGCAGGCACGCAATGCGATTGCCTCGGCTTCCTGCGTTTCGCACAGCACCATCCGGTCGGTTGCGCGCAGCGCGTGCGCCGCCAGCAGCGGCGAGCCGGGGTAGGTGCGCAAGGTGGCATGCGGGTTGCACGCGCGAATGGCCTCGACGTAACGCCGTAGGGGTGCGGGAATCTCGGCGGCGTCCCACAGCCGCCCGATGCCGTCGCGCCATTCGCCGGTCTTTTGGGCTTCCACATCATCCAGCGCGTAGCAGCCGCGGCCTGCGTGCGTGTCGAAATAGCACAATGGCTTGGCCTTGGCCGTCAGCGCGTCCAGCAATGCCAACAAGAGTGCGTGCTTGAACACGTCGGCGAAATTGCCGGCATGGAAGGCGTGGCGATAGTTCATGCACAGATTCCGGGCATCAGGCAGTATAGGCAGGCGCCGTATTGGTCTGAAACCGGGGCCACGCTGCATCCCGGCTGGGCGGAAGCACCGCCGCACGTGTCGCGCTTGCGCACGCGGCGCGCCTGATGCAACGCATGATCTTGCAGTCGTCGCGGGAAGCGAATGCGTACGGCAAGGGCGACCCGCTGCGCGGCATCGGCGCCGGACTGTCGGACGCTGAAGTCGGCCTGCGCCTGCGTTACGAGCTGCGGCGCGGGTTCGCTCCTTGCATCGGCGCGGCGTGGCAGCAACGTTTCGGCCGTACGCGCGAGCATGCGCGCGCGCAGGGTGAAGCGGCCGGCGGATTGCCGTTCGCGACGGGATTGCGCGTGTGGTTCCAGCAAGGCTGGCGTGGTCGCAGCCGCGCCAGCCCTGGCGTCAGGCCCGCCGCGATGCGGCCGCCTGCCGGCGCACCCCGGCCCAGCTCTTCAAGGCCGCGATCAGCATCGGGATGGTGCCGAAGATGATGAATACGAGGTCGCCCGGCAGGCGCAGCCACTCGATCAGGTGGGCGCGTGGCGTGGCGACGAAATCGAGGCTGCGTGCGTGCCAGTAGCCGTGCTGCACCACGTCCCACACCTGCAGCACGCCACTCGGGAACAGGCTCATCACCAGCATCATCATCAAGCCGATGTTGGTGCCCCAGAATCCGTACTTGACGTACTTTTCGATCCCGGGCCAGGTCTCGTCGTCCGCCGTCTGGCGCAGTACGAACACCATCAATGCCAGTGCCAGCATGCCGAACACGCCCATCATCGCAGCGTGGCCGTGGTTGGGTGTCAGCTGGGTGCCGACCTCGTAGTAACTGACGATCGGCAGGTTGATCAGGAAGCCCAGCATGCCGGCGCCAACGAAGTTCCAGAAGCCGACCGCCATCAGGAAGTAGAACGTCCACTTGTGTGGCACCCGCTGCGGCTTGCCGTCCACGTCCACCCGGTTGCGCGTGGTGTGCACGAAATCCCACGCGTCCAGGGTCAGCAGCGTCAGCGGTACCACTTCCAGTACCGAGAACAGCGCCGACAGCGACATGTTGAACTGGGTGTGGCCGACGAAATACCAGTGGTGGCCGGTGCCGATCAGGCCACCCAGGAAGTACAGGATGGCGTCGAGGTAGATCACCCGCAGCGCCACGTTGCGGTGCGCCAGGCCCAGCTGGTAGAACGTCAGCGCGACCACGGTGGTGGCGAAGAACTCGAAGAAGCCTTCCACCCACAGGTGGATGATCCAGAAGCGCCAGGTTTCGACCACCGTGTAGTTGGTGTGCGCGCCGTAGAACAGCGCCGGCAGGTAGAACACCGGAATCGCGAGCGCGGCCAGCATGAACATCTTGCCGATCGGTCGCGCGTCGGGATTGTCGATCGCACGCGGGCGCGCGACCCAGAACAGCACCGCGAACCAAGCCAGCAGTCCCACCACCAGCAGGATCTGCCACAGGCGCCCGATCTCGAGGTATTCCCAACCCTGGTCACCCAGCCAGAACCACCATTTTCCCAGCAGGTTGGACATGCCCGCCCATTCACCCAGCAGGCTGAGCCCGATCACCGCGACGAACGCCGCGAACAGGATGTGCGCCCATGCGGCGAATCCCCGGGGCTCGTCGCGGCGCAATGTGCGCCCGAGAAACAGCGCGGCTGCCGCGTATGCCGTCGCGATCCAGAAGATCGCACTTTGCAGGTGCCAGGTACGCATCAGGTTGCTGGGGAAGATGGATTCCAGCCGGAACCCGTAGAAGCTGCCCGGGTCGGCGCGGTAGTGCGCGGTAGCGCCGCCCACCAGGGTCTGGAACAGGAACAGCAGCGCCACCACCACGAAGAATTTCACCAGCGCGCGTTGCCCGGGGCTGGCATTGCCGGGCACGATGTTGGGGCGCACGTTGTGGCCGCGCGAAATCCAGCCGAGATAATCGAACTTGCCGAACAGCAGCAACACCGCGGCGATGCCGCCCAGCAGCACCAGCAAACTGAGCGCACTCCACAGCAGCGCGCCGGCGATCGGCGTGTTGCCGACCAGCGGGTCGTAGGGGAAGTTGTTGGTATAGGAATACGGGTAGCCGGGCCGGTCGGCCACCGAGGCCCACGCCGCCCATGCGACGAACGCCGAGAACTGGCGGATTTCGGCGGGGTCGGAAATCATCCCCGGCTTCAGGCCGCCGTTGTCTTCCGGACGCTGCAGATAGTCGGTCCAGTAACCGACCTGCTGCTGCCAGGCCTGCGACTCGGCCGGGGTCAGCCGCAGGGAATCACTGGCCGCGTCGTAGTGGTTCGCCTTCAGGACCACCGCAACCTGCGCACGGATCGCGGCCTGCTGTTGCGCACCAAGCGCGGCGTAAGGCTTGCCATATTGGTCGTCGGCCAGGAACTCGGCGCTGGCCAGGCCCATCTGATGCAACGCGGCTGCGGAGTAGTCGGGCCCGAGGTACGCACCGTGGCCCCAGACCGAGCCATTGTCCATCAGGCCATACTTCAGGAACACGCCCTGGCCCGCGCGGATGTCGGCACCGGTAAACAAGACCGCGCCGTGCGCGTCCACGACGCTACCGGGGATCGGTGGTGCGTGCTTGTAGCCCAGTACCGTGATCGCAATCAGCACCGCGAAACCGAACACCATCACCGCGAGGATCGAGCGCATCCACCAAGGCGAGAGCGGGGCGCCTTCGGGTTCTGGCAGCGGGAGCGTTGCGGACATGGCAGCACCTCCATCGGTCGGAAACGTGGGCTTTATCGCAGGTGTGCTACGGCGGCATCTTGATCCCGGTCAAGCGGCAGTTGCGGTCACGCGGCCACGGATCAGCAAGGGTCCGATCACGGCGAGGTAGACGATGTAGGCGACGAACCACGCCGCGGCCGCCCAGACCCAGCCGGTGGCCTGGCTGGACGCGAGCCGCAGGATTGCCGCGACGCTGGGCAGCACGAACATGATCGCCAACGTGGCGTTGGCGCGGATCGGCACGCCACTGTGACCTTGGGCCACGCGCACCATCATGCCAAGCGACAGGGTGCCCAGCGCACCCACGGTGATGCCGTGCAGCGTGTTCAATTCCGTCACCGAATACACGCCGACCAATGCCAGTCCGCGGATCGCGAGGCCAATGGCCAGCCACAGATAGCCAAGGTGCAGTGCCCACAACATCGGGTCGCGCCAGGCCCGCCAGCCGCGCCAGCCGATCAGGCGCACCAGCACCAGCGCCGCCACCGCCAGCATCAGGCCACCGAGCACCGGCGGGTGGCGCGTGCCGGCGCCACCCAGGTCGCACAGCAATACCAGCGCACCGCCACCGTTCACCGCCCAGATCAGGTACTTGTTCATCCACATCGTGTGGCCGGCCAGCTTGCGGCCGGTGAAGAACGGGATCACGCGCCCCCCGATCGCCAGCATCAAC
This sequence comes from Rhodanobacteraceae bacterium, assembly GCA_025924775.1. GTDB lineage: Bacteria > Pseudomonadota > Gammaproteobacteria > Xanthomonadales > Rhodanobacteraceae > 66-474. Next base: position 1,800 of record JAICHS010000052.1, on the reverse strand, counting down.
ACCATCAAAAGGTCCACCGTGCCGACCAGTGCGCGCGTGGGCACCACGCCGCTGCCGGCCAGCACGCCGGCGTAGAAGGCGATGTCCAGCCCGGTGAAAAACAGCAGGATCAGGATCAGGAAGGCGTTGCGCTTGTTGCGCGACAGCCACAACACGCGCCCGACCAGAAACACCAGCCCGAACAGGTAGCCGACATCGAACAGTGCGCCCAGCCAGAACGGCAGCGGCGTCAACAGCAGCAGGCGTGCGATCACCCACGTCGCCGTCAGCAGCCAGAGCCCACGCCGCGTGGTGGTGGCGATGCCGGTCCAGTTGGCCGATGCGGTCAACAGGAATCCACCGACCAGCGCACTGCCGAACCCATACAGCATGATGTGCGCGTGCCAGTAGTACGGGTTGGCCAATGCGGCCGAAGGCAACCAGCCGAACTGCAGGAACATGCCCCACGCCAGCATGCCCAGGCTGGCCGCAAGCGCCGCGCAGAAAAACAGCGGACGAAACGGGTGCAATGGCGGAAGGGAGGGTTCCACGGTGTTGGTGGCAATAGTGGCCATGATGCTCGACTTGAATGCAATCCTCGCATGCTGCGCGCATCGTGTCACGGTTGCCCTGATGCCGGTCAAGGCACGCGCGCTATCCGGGCTGCGCCTCACAGCTGTCCTGATGCAACCCGATTTGGGCCGTGCATTGGCAATCGATGTTGCCCGTCATTCCGGAGTCGTCCGCGCGGCTTGCCGGTGGCATCCAAAATCAGCAATCAATATTTTTGTCATTCCGGGGGTGCCCGCGCCGTTTGCGGGCGGAACCCGGAATCGGTCCTGCGTTTGCGGGGTTTGCGAATCCGGAACGACGACGAGTTTTCCAGCCGCCTGCATGAGACTTGCCGGGACACGACACTGATCGGGCGATGCAGACACGCGGGCCCGGTTGTGCAACCGGACCCGCCTGTCAGGTGCAACGCGCAGCGTGGATCAGTGCTGTTTTGGCGCCGGTCCCTGCACCACTTGCACCAGGTGCGCAGGGTCGACGTATTGCTTGAACGCCGCTTGTACCTGCGCGGCCGAAAGGGCCAGATAATGCCGCGCCGCGACCATCGGCTCGTCCAGTGGCTCACCGTTGATGCTCCAACCGAGCAATGAGCGGGCGATCGCGTTGACGCTCGATACGCCCAACGGGATCGAACGGATGCGCGCCTGCTTGGCGTTCAACAGCTCGTCGGCGCCGACCGGCGTATCGCGCATCGCGTCGATGTTCTTCACGATCAGTCCGTCCACCGGCTTCACCTTGTCCGGGTCACTGCCGTACTGCACGAAGAAGATCGAGCGTGAACGGTCGAAGTTCAGGCCCGAACCCGCGCCGTAGGCGTAGCCATGGTTGACGCGGATGTCGACCATCAGCCGTGACGCGAAGCCGTTGCCGCCGAGCACCTCGTTGCCCAACTGCAGCGCGTAGCGGGCGGGGTTGTGGAGGTTCAAGTCCAGCATCTGGCCCATCAGCACCTGGTCCTGCGAGGCATAGGCGTTGGGCACCACGGTATAGCTGGCGGGATTGCTCGCCACCGGGTTTGGGACTACGTCGGGCTTCGGTCCGCTGGCCTTCCAACTGCCGAAGGCTTTCTCGATCGCGGTCTTGGCCGCGGCCGGCGTCACGTCGCCCACCACCACGATGGTGGCCATGTCGGGCCGATACACGCGTGCGTAGTAGGCCTTGGCGTCGGCCAGGGTCAGGGCGTCCACCGTCTGCGGCGTGGCCTGGCGCAAACCCGGATCGCCCGCGGGCAGCAGGCCCTGCATCAAGGCG
>JAICHS010000051.1 GCA_025924775.1 Rhodanobacteraceae bacterium | reverse complement strand
TTGGCATCGCCGTAGCGGCTGCCAAGGCCGGCCGCCAGTATCACCAGGGTCGGTTGGCTCACGGTGTCGTGCCCGCGCTCGCGGCAGGCGCCGGCGCGAAGGGAACCGCGGGGCCGGGCGTGAAGCCCTTGCGCCACTCGGAGAGCTGCGCCGTGATCCCGGGGCCGGCCGCAATCTGGGGCTCGGATGGATCGTAGTGGTCGCGCTTCTCCCAGGCCGCGATGGTGCCGGTGGCGAGCCGGAACGCCTGCCGGAAATCATCGGTCTGGTTCAGCGCATCGACCAGGAATGCGTGGCCGAACCACGTGAGTTGCGACTGCTCGCCGCAGCCGAACGAGGAACGGTCGGAACGCGCGGCCGTGATGATCATGCTGTCGGCGCCCTGCAAGGGCGGGATGAATCCGCCCGAATAGCATGCGTTCACGACGACGACCTTGTACTTGAACCCGTGCTCGGCAAGGATGCCGGGCAGGTCGCGGGCGCCAATCTGGTCCAGCGGCAGCGGGTCCATGTCCACCAGCAAAGTGTGGTCCTCGCTGCCGTGCGTGGTGAAGTACAGCAACAGGATGTCCCGGCGCAGGTCCATCTTCGCTGCGACCGCGTCCAGCGCCCCCTCAAGGTTGCTCCACGTGGCCAGCGGGCGCGTGGTCAGCGCGGCCGGGTTGTTTTCCAGCACCATCACGTGGCCACTCGCGCCGAGGCGCTGCGAGAGCAGCTGGTCGAAGTATTCGGCTTCGTTGCGGAACACGTTCTGGCTGCCGTCGCCCGCGAACGCGATGGCGTACAGGTTCACCTTGCCCGGTGTGCGTGGTGTCAGCCGTGCGGCTTCACGCTGCAACAGTTGGGGCTGTGCATAGAGCACCTGTTCCGGCGTGGGCGCAGCGTCGGGCCACCCGGCATCGGGAAGCAGCCCGGGCGCATCCGCGTCGGACGCAGCGGTGGACGCTGACGCAGGGACGGGGAATACGGCGGGCGTGGTGTGCGCGACAGCGACGCGGCCGGGCCGCCAGTGGTTCCACCCGCCCATTGCGGCCGCGCCCAGCGCAAACGCGACGAGCGGCAGCAGGATCTGAACCCGGCGCTTCATGCGAGGCCAATTGCGTCAAAATCGGCAACGCACGGATGCGTACCCGGATCGGGACAGCGTGCGGGTGGCCGGCACAGCTGCAGTGTCTGCATGCCTGCGCCGCGCGCGGCGTCAAGCTCGGCCACGACGTCCGACAGGAACACGATGCCAGGTATCGCCACCCCGATCGCCTCGGCGATGCGCAGGTACGAGCCGCGCTCGCGCTTGCCGCCGATTTCGGTGTCGAACCAGCCGTCGAACAGTGGCGCCAGGTTGCCGGCCTCGCTGTGACCGAAGAACAGTTGTTGCGCGGCGACGGAACCCGACGAGTAAACGTACAGTTTCAGGCCGCGGGCCTTCCACTCGCGCAGCTTCGCCGGCACCTCGGGGTAGACGTGGGCGCGGTAGTCGCCGGCGGCGTAGCCTGCTTCCCAGATCATGCCCTGCAGGGCCTTCAGCGGCGTGGCCTTGCGGTCTTCGTCGATCCAGCGCAGCAGCGTGTCGATGACGCGTCGCGATGCCGGGTCGTCGATGCCACTTTCGCGCGCGGTCGCGTCCAGCCAGTGCGCGACCGCGGGATCGTCCCGTCGCGTTTCGATGAACCGTGGCAGCCGCTCGCGCGCGTACGGGAACAGCACGTCCTTGACGAAGGCGATGGAACTGGTGGTGCCTTCGATATCGGTCAGGACCGCCCGTACGCCCGTGACGTGGACACCCATGGGCCGCGTCAGTTCTCGAGCCTGGGGAAGCGCTCGGCGATGTCGGCACCGGTGAATTGGGCCACCCAGCCTTCGGGGTTGGTGAACAGCCGGATCGCGACGAAGTGCGGGTTGGGTCCCATGTCGAACCAGTGGCGGGTGCCGTCCGGCACGCCGATCAGGTCGCCCGCTTCGCACAGCACGTCGTAGATGCGCTCGCCGATGTGCAGGCTGAACTGGCCCTCGCCTGCGACGAAGAAGCGCACTTCGTCTTCGGAATGCGTGTGCTCGGACAGGAACTTCTGCCGCAACGCGTCTTTTTGCGGGTGGTCGGCGGTGAGCGAGATCACGTCCACGGCCTGGTAGCCCCGTTCGCGCTTCAGGCGTTCGATGTCGTCGTGGTATGCCGCGATCACGGCTTCCTGACTGGCACCGGGCGCGATGGGCTGGTTGGCGGCCCAGCGTTCGAAGCGCACGCCGACTTTCGCGAGCGCCTGGGCGATCGCGGCATGTTCGGACTGGGTGGCCAGCGGCTGGCTGGGGTCGCGCTGGTCGTATACGCGCAGGCGGCTCATGGAATTCCTCCAAGGCGTTTCAAATCGAGTTCGCAGGCCAGCAGGAATTCCAGTGCTTCCAGATGGCGCCTGGCTTCCGGCATACTGCGTCCCCAAGTGTAAAGGCCGTGGCCTTCGATGAGGTAGGCGTGCAGCGGCTTGCCTGCATCCAGCCACGCGTCCACCCGCGCCTTGATGTCGTGCATGTCTTGCGAGTTGGGAAACACCGGCACGTCCAGCTGGCTGGCGTGGGTGGTGTAGCCCGTGATGGCCTTCTGCAGTTCCCAGCCACGCAACGCCAGCACGCTCTGCGCGGCAAACAAGCGCGAGGCGACCGTCTGGTTGTGCGAGTGCGTATGCAGCACTGCGCCGGTCGCAGGTTGGCGACGATAGACCTGCAGGTGCAAGGCGGCTTCGGCGGATGGCTTGAGCGCGGGGTCTCGCGGCGTGCCGTCCAGCGTGACCGCCATCACGTCGTCCGGCGTCAGTGCCCCCTTGTCGCGGCCCGATTGCGTGATGGCGATGGTGTCGGCATCCATCCGCATCGAAAAATTGCTGCTGGTGGCGGGCGTCCAGCCGCGCGCGGCGAGTTCCGCGCCGGTTCGGGCGATTTCAATGCCGCAGGCGCGCAGGTGGTTGGATGACGAAGACATGTGGATGCGCAAGGACGTTCAGGCGGCTGAATGTAACACGTGCCCGCCGACTGAAAACCGGTGCGGCCGGCACGCTGCGGGCGTAACATGCGCGCAGTACCTGCTTTTCGTTCGTCAGGAAGGAGTATGGATATGATCGAAGAAACCGCATCTCCCCGTCGCCGTTTTCTCAAGCTTGCCGGCGGTGCCGCCGCGGCCGTGGTGTTGCTCGGTTCGCTGCCGCGTCGCGTGTGGGCGGCGCTGCCGCACCTGAGCGCCGCCAGCAACGCTACCGCGAAGGCCCTGAAGTACGTTGAGGACGATACCAAAGCCGGTCCGCCGCACAAGCCGGGCCAGGATTGCTCGAAGTGCGTGCACTTCCAGGGCAAGGCGGGCGAAGCCTATGGCCCGTGCGCGATCTTCCCGGGCTTCGACGTCAACGCCAAGGGCTGGTGCACCGGCTTTCAGGCCAAGGGCTGATTGTTACGCGTGATCGCTGCGTCCGCTGTTGCGGCGGACGCAGTGGTCGGCTCGCCCGTGTGCAACGCACGTGCGTGACGGATTAGTGGGGGGAAGGCAGTTGCCGGAAAACGGGTGGTCCGGACAAGTTGCTGCCCGGATACGACAAGCGGAGGAGCTGACTACGCTTGCCGCACCGGGCAACGGTCCGGGGTCCACTGCCAATGGGAAATCCCTCGGAGGACGCATCATAGCGCGGGGGCTGGCAGGGGCCAAGGTTGACAAACCTGTTTTCGAAACTAAATTTTTTTCTCCAGGATAACAACGAGATACATCGTTAATGTTTCGTTGTTTCTAGAGTTATCCACAGTACGCTTGCGTACGTTTTGGCGGTGTGGCCACCATCTTTCGGCGGCGCGATCGCGTCACTTGGGCCTGCGCAGCAGGCTGTGCCGGTAGCCGTAGCCGAAATAGATCCCGAATCCCAACAGCGTCCACAGGCCCATCAGCGTCCAGTTGTACCAATTCTCCCAGTACAGCAGCATCAGGCAACTCAACACGCCGAGCGTGCAGGTAACGGTGGCCCACGGCACCCGAAACGTGCGCGGCAGTTCCGGCCGGGTATGCCGCAGGATCAGCACACCCGCGCAGACCGCCACGAACGCCAGCAGGGTGCCCATCGAAACCAGGTCACCCAGGACGTCCAGCGGGAACACCGCCGCCAGCAGCGCGATCCCGGCGCCCGTGATCAACGTGTTGATGTGTGGCGTGCGGTAGCGCGGGTGCAGGCGCGAGAACACCGGCGGCAGCATCCCGTCGCTGCCCATCATCATAAAGATGCGCGGCTGCGCGATGATCATCACCAGCACCACCGAAGACAACCCCAGTAGCGCGCCGATTTCCACCAGCCAGCGCAGCCAGTTGAGCTGCGGATGCGCGGCCACGGCGGTCACGACGGGTTCGGCGGTGCCCAGTTGTGCAAAAGGAATCAGGCCGGTCAGCACCGCGGCCATCGCCACGTACAGCACCGTGCAGATCGCCAGTGACGCGAGCGTGCCGATGGGCAGGTCGCGTTGCGGGTTCCGGGCTTCCTGCGCGGCCGTCGAGGTGGCCTCGAAGCCGATGTAGGCGAAAAACACCAGCGTCGCCGCGCGCATCACGCCGCCCCAGCCGTAGGTCTCGGGGCCCTGGGCCGGCGGAATGAACGGGTGCCATAGCTCCGGATTGACGTAGTGCCAGCCGGCCACGATCACGATCACGATCAGGGTGACCTTGAGAATCACGATGGCGGTGTTGACGCCACTCGACTCGCGGATACCCACATAGCACAGCCAGGTGAGCGCCAGCACCAGCACCACCGCGGGCAGGTTGAACAACGCGCCGGTCATGACGAGGTGTTTGTTCTCAAACGCGATCGGGGCATTGATGAGGACCGCGGGCAGGTGGAACCCCATGTGCTCCACCAGGCTTCTGAAGTAGCCCGTCCAACTGACCGCCACGGCGGACGCCGACACGCCGTACTCCAGCACCATGTTCCAGCCGATGAACCAGGCGGCCAATTCGCCCAGCGTTGCGTAGGCGTAGGAATACGAGCTGCCGGACATCGGGATCAGCGTGGCGAACTCGGCGTAGCACAGCGCCGTGAAGCTGCACACGGCGGCTGCGATCACGAATGACAGCAGGACGGCCGGTCCGGCGTGTTCGGCTGCCGCCTGGCCCGTGATCACGAAAATGCCGCCACCGATCACGGCGCCGATGCCGAGCGCAGTCAAGCCCCATGGGCCCAACGTGCGGCGCAGCTGGATGCCGCCGTGGCTGTCGCCCCGGTTCGCCGCCTCGCCGACCGGCTTGCGTGCCAGCAGTTGCGTCAACATGCCGCGACCCGCGCGCGCAGGCTGGCATCACGCCACCCGCAGAGGTTCATTCCTGTGGCACCGACGATGCGTTGCGCGCGCGCAGCCGGCTGTGGCGGAAACCGTAGAACCCGTAGATCAGGAACCCGATGATGATCCAGCTGATCAGCAGGTACCAACGCACCGCGAACACCTGCCAGAACAAGCCGAGGCACACGATGGCACCGAGCGGGCAGATGATCCACGGCACCGGTACCCGGAACGAACGCGGCAGCTCGGGCCGGGTCTTGCGCAGCACCAGCACGCCGATGCACACGGTGGCGAAGGCCAACAGCGTGCCCATCGACACCACGTCGCCCAATACGTCCACCGGAAACAGCCCGGCCAGCACCGCCGCGATTACACCGACGATCACCGTGCCGAGGTGCGGGGTGCGGTACTTCTTGTGCACGCGGCCGAAGGGTTTGGGCAACAGGCCGTCCTGCGACATCGTGTAGAAGATGCGTGGCTGGCCCATCATCATCACCAGGATCACCGACGACAGCCCGAGTAGGGCGCCCAGTACCACGAACCCCTTCAGGGCGGTCAGGACGGTGAATCCGGCGGTGCCGGCATGCAGGGTGCCCAGCACGTAGTTGAGCGCGGTCGCGACGGGCTCGGCGGTGTTGAGCTCCTTGTACGGGGCCAGGCCGGTCAGCGCTGCCGCCATCAGGATGTACAGGATGGTGCAGATCACCAGCGAACCCAGGATGCCGATCGGCATGTCGCGCTGCGGGTTCTTGGCTTCGCCGGCCGCGGTCGAAACCGCATCGAAGCCGATATACGCGAAAAATACCAGCGAGGCCGCGCGCAGGATCCCGGGCCAGCCGTAGTGGGTACCCCCTTCATTGGCGGGAATGAACGGATGCCAGTGCGCGGGGTTGATGTACTGATAGGTCACCGCGAGAAACACCAGGATCACGATGACCTTGATCGCGACGATGACGGCGTTGACCGTGGCCGACTCCGAGATGCCGCGGTAGCACAGCCAGCCGATCGCCGCGACGATCGCCACGGCGGGCAGGTTGAAGATATGACCGGTGGCAATCAGGTGGCCCGCGTCGTTGAATCCAAAAGGTGCCGACGCCAGGGATGCCGGCAGGGCCAGCGGAATGCCCAGCAGGCCGCTCAGCATCTTCAAAAGTTCGTTGAAGTAGCCCGACCAGCCCACCGCCACCGTGGACGCGGCGAACAGGTATTCCAGCACCAGGTTCCAGCCGACGAACCACGCGACCACTTCGCCCAGCGTCGCGTAGGTGTATGAATAGGCGCTGCCCGACACCGGCAGCATGGCCGCGAACTCTGCGTAGCACAGGCCGGCAAGCGCACACGCGATGCCGGCGAAAATGAAGCTCAGCACCAGCGCCGGCCCGGCGAACTGCGCGGCGGCGGTACCGGTCAGGACGAAGATGCCGGCGCCGATCACCGCGCCGATGCCCAGCATCACCAGGTGCCGGGCCGTAAGCACGCGCTTCAGCGACGCTTCGCCGCCCAACCCCCCTTCGATCGGCTCGCCCGCCGCGACGTGTCCGGTGGCGGAAATGGGATGGGTGGCGAAAAGTTGCTTGATCATTCGATCTCCCGTCGAGCGCGTTCGCGGCTGGCTTGGCGTGCCGCAATGCGACGCGCAGTCGCGCAAACATACCCAAGCACGGCGATGCGTACAAGCGCCGGCTGGTGGCGAAGGCGACGCGTCACGCGCGGGTTGCCCCGCGCAGTGTGGCTTGATGCCAGTGCCGGGGCGGGTTCCACACCGGCCACGCCGCGTGTGGCATGACCAATGGCAGGGTTGCCGTGTGCTGCGGCTGGCTGATGTTATGCGCGGCCCGAGAACTCGCCCGTCAGGGTGTTGACCCAAACCTTCTCGCCGGTCTTGATGTATTCCGGCACCTGGACTTCAACGCCGGTTTCGAGCTTGGCGGGCTTGGTGCGCTTGGTCGCCGAGGCGCCCTTCAGTTCCGGCGCAGTGTCCACCACGGCAAGCGCAATACTGGTGGGTATCAACAGCGCCACCGGTGCGTCGTCGATCAACTGCACGTAATAACCATCGACGCCTTCGACGATATAGGGCGCCGCGTCGCCGACGACGTCCGGGTCCAATGCGTAGGGCGTGTAGTCTTCCGCGTCCAGGAACACGAAGGCGTCGCCATCCTTGTACGAAAAATTCGCCGCGCGACGAACCAGCTCCATTTCCTTGAGGTCGTCGTCGGCGCGCAGGCTCAGGTCGAACTTGCGCCCGCCGGGAATGGAATACAGCGTGAAGCGGAAGGTGACGTTGCCGCCGCGTGCGGTGGGTGCACTGCGCTCCAGGTCGCGCACGCTGTACACCGTGCCGTTGTATTCGACCACGTTGCCTTTCTTGACGTCGGAAGCTTTCATGAGCGGGATCCGGATTCGGTGGAAACCTGCAACCGCCATTTCGGCTCGCGGCCGCGCCGCGCGCAAAATGACGACGGTGTTATTTGGGCGCCAGCCGCACCGCGCCGTCCAGCCGGATCACGCTGCCGTTGAGGTAGCGATTGCCGAGGATGAATGCCACGGTCTGCGCGAATTCTTCCGGCTGGCCGAGACGCGAAGGGAAGGGAATGGAAGCCGACAGCGATTCCTGCACCTGCGGCGGCATGCCATCCACCATCGGGGTCCAGAAGATGCCGGGGGCAATGGTCATCACGCGGATGCCGAAGCGCGACAGCTCGCGTGCCATCGGCAGGGTCATGCCGACGATGCCGCCCTTGGACGCCGAATAGGCGGCCTGGCCGATCTGGCCCTCGTACGCCGCGACCGACGCGGTGTTGACGATCACGCCGCGCTCGCCGTCCTCCCCTGGATCGTTGGCCTGCATCACCGCGGCGCCAGCCTTGGCGACGTTGAAGCTGCCGACCAGGTTCACCAGCACGGTCGTGTGGAACGTCGCCAACGGCATGGGACCCTGCTTGCCCAGCACGCGGCCCGCGCCGAGGATGCCGGCGCAGTTCATCACCACGTTGAGGCCGCCCATCGCGTCGCGTGCCGCGGCCGCGTTGGCGGCGACGTCGTCTTCGCTGGTCACGTCGGTCTTGAAGAAGCGCGCGGCAGCGCCCAGTTCCTGCGCGGCGGCGTGGCCTTTTTCTTCGTTGACGTCGAACAGCGCGGCCTTGCCGCCGTGTGCCACGATGGTTTGGGCGACGGCATGACCAAGGCCGGACGCGCCGCCGGTGACGATGGCCTTGACCTGGGCGAGTTGCATGGGGATCTCCTCGGAATCGAACGCGCCATTTTAGGGGAGGAGCGCGCCTGCGCGCGACAAAAACCCGGCGTTTTCCGAGGATCGCCGGGTCGCCTGCAGGCAGGCTCCTACAGCGCGCGGATGTACCAGCGGTCGCAGCCGTGGTGGCCGGTCTTGCCGATCGGCGAACACAACGGCGTGAATCCGTGCCGGCGATAGAGATGCTGCGCCGCGTCCATGCCCGTCAGGGTTTCGATGTAGCAACGCTTGAAACCGAAGCCGTTGGCCGTTTCCAGGCAACGCGAAATCATCGCGTGGCCCGCGCCCAGCCCCCGCGCTTCGGGCAGGAAGTACATCTTGCGGAGTTCGCAGATGTCGGGTTCGCCATGCTCCAGTGGTGCGACGCCCCCGCCGCCCACCACTCGGCCATCCCGTTCAACCACGAAATAGGCGCTGCGCGCACGCGCGTAAGCCACGCTCATGCCGTCCACTTCGGCATCGTGGATCGCGAAGCCGTCACCGCCCGCGCCGAATTCCGGCATCACGTGGCGGATGATCGCGGCGACCGCGGCGTCGTCGCGGGGCTCGATCGGCCGAAGCAAAAAACTGGGGTCAGCGTGCACGTTTCCTCCAAGGGCAATCGTTAAGTGGCAATCTCGAAGATGGGTGTTCATTCGCCGAGCGAAGATGGGGTCAGAGTGCACTTTTCATGGCGACCGCAGCATGACAAATGGTCCGCGAGGAAAAGTGCACTCTGACCCCGGTTGTTGCTGACCCCGGTTGTTCATTCGCCCATTCTTGCGCGGGTGACCCGGCTGGATGTCGGCTTGCCAAGTTGCTGTGCCAGCCACCAGCCGGTTTCGATCAGCTTGTCGAGGTCAACGCCGGTTTCGATGCCCATGCCCTTGAGCATGTACGTCACGTCTTCGCTGGCGACGTTGCCGGTCGCACCCTTGGCGAAGGGGCAGCCGCCGGTACCGGAAACCGCGCTGTCCACCACCCGCACGCCTTCCTCCAGGCACGTCAGGATGTTGGCGAGCGCCTGGTCGTAGGTGTCATGGAAATGCACCGCCAGGGCTTTCATCGGCACCTCGCCGGATACGGCGTGCAGCATCGCGCGCGCCTTGACCGGCGTGCCGACACCGATGGTGTCGCCCAGCGAGATTTCGTCGCAGCCGAGTTCGTACAAGCGCTTGGACACGCGTACCACGTCGCTGACCGGCACTTCGCCCTGGTATGGGCAGCCCAGCACCGTCGACACGTAGCCGCGCACGCGTACGCCTTCGGCGCGCGCGCGCTCCAGCACCGGGCGGAAGCGCTCGATGGATTCGTCGATCGAGGCGTTGATGTTTTTCTGGTTGAAGGCTTCGCTGGCCGCGGTGAACACCGCGATGCTGGCGACACCCGCCGCGCGGGCGCGTTCGTAGCCGTGCATGTTGGGCACCAGCGCCGGGTAGTCGACGCCGGGCTTGCGGGTGATGCCGGCGTAAACCGCTTCCGCGTCGGCAAGCTGCGGTACCCACTTCGGGCTGACGAAGCTGGTGGCTTCGATGGTTTCGAGACCGCAGGCCGACAGCCGGTCGACCAGTTCGATCTTGGTGGCGGTGGGGATGACCGCCTTCTCGTTCTGGAGTCCGTCGCGGGCGCCGACTTCTACGATGCGAACGTGATTGGGAAGCATGCGAAATCCAGTCAGGAACAAGCCACGGCGCGGTGCGCGGGGACACGGCGGCTCGCCGGCGCGCCACCAGCGGAGTCAGGATGCGGCGTTCCCGCCTGCGTAATGATGCCATGACCACGCATTTGCAAGGGTTGGGCCCACCGGTGCAGGCGCACTACGCGCGTGCCGCCGCAGCCTTGGCGTCCGGCAAGCCGTGTTGCACCGACAAGTTGCCGGGCAACTGGGTGTACTTGGGCGCGATCCGCGCGACGCGGCCGGCGTTGGGGTTCGTGGACATCATGAGCACCCGCTGACGCCGGAGCGGACGTCCAGCGTCATTCGGCGAAGCGCACCAGCACCGCGTCGGCTTCCACGAAATCACCCGCGGCGGCGGACACCGCCGCCAGGGTGCCGGCGCGTGGCGCTTTCAATGACAGCTCCATCTTCATGGCTTCCATGACCAGCAGTTCCTGGCCGGCCTCGACCGCATCGCCGGTCTTTGCCTTCACCAGCACGATGCGGCCGGGCATCGGCGCCGCGATCTGGTTGCCGGCGGTGGTGTCGGCGGCCTCCCATGCGAACGCGGGTACCCGCTGGAGCCGCCAGCGGACGCCGACGGCATCGTGCAGCAGCACGCGCGAGGCATCGGCACGCACCCCGATGCGCCGGGCCTCGCCGTCGAAGCGCGCGGACAGATCGCGGCCATCCCAGCGCGCGCCCGCGACAGCGCATTTGGCGCCGGCATATTGCAATTGGTAGTTTCCTGCGTCGCCCCAGGCCTCGACTTCGTGGCGTTCGCCGCCGGTGGCCAGGGCGATGAGGCGCTTGCCGTGGTGGCCGATGCGCCAGGCGTCGGCGCGGCTCCATGGCGAGTGCGGGTCGCTCGGTTCCGGAGTCGCGGCGCGCTCGTCCTGAAGCAGCGTAGCGGTCGCGGCCGCGAGTACGGTGTGTGCATCAGGTTGGGCGTCGCCCGCGACGAATTCGTCCAAGTGGCGGTCGAGATAGCCGGTGTCGATCCGGTGTTCGATGACGGTCGGGTGCCGCACCAGTCGTTCCAGGAATGCGACGTTGGATTTCGGGCCGGTGATCTCGCATTCGGCGAGTGCCTCGCGCATGCGCTGCAAGGCAGATGGGCGATCGACGTCGTACACGATCAGCTTGGCGATCATCGGATCGTAGAAAATCGTCACCGTGTCGCCTTCGGTCACGCCGCCGTCGAGGCGCACGTGCGCCGAAGGCTGCGGCAGTTGCAGGCGGACCAGCTTGCCGGAGCTGGGCAGGAAGCCGTGGTCGGGGTCTTCGGCGTACAGGCGCGCCTCGATCGCCTGGCCGTGCGAGTGGATCTGTGGCTGCGTGAGCGGCAGCGGCTCGCCATCGGCGATGCGCAGTTGCCATTCGACCAGGTCGATGCCGTGGGTCATCTCGGTGACCGGATGCTCGACCTGCAGGCGCGTGTTCATTTCCATGAAGTGGAAATCGCCTTCGGGGCCCACGATGAATTCGACCGTGCCGGCACCGACGTAGTTGACGGCCTTGGCCGCAGCCACCGCGGCGGCGCCCATCGCGGCACGGCGCTCCGGGGTCAGGAAGGGCGAGGGCGTTTCTTCCAGCAC
>JAICHS010000050.1 GCA_025924775.1 Rhodanobacteraceae bacterium | reverse complement strand
TCGCTGAGCCGCGAGCGAAGTCCGACACCCCTTACTGATGGGCGAAGCAGTCGTCCTTGAGGTAATTCACGATCAGGGTGTCCACCTCGCGAGCCTGGCTCGGGTACCACGGCATGCTGTGCGGCATGTCGGGGATCACCACGTATTTGGCCTTCACCTTGCTTTCGACGGCCTTGTAGAAGTCGCGCGGGTGGAAGCTGGGCACGCGCACGTCGCGATCGCCGCCAAACAGCAGGATCGGCAGGTGGGCCTTGTCCGTGTTCCGCATGGGGTCCATGCCCTTGACGGTCCGACCCTGCAGGATGCGTTGCAGGCGATTGTCGCTCCACGATGTGCCGAGGCGCCCCAGGTTCGCCACCGGGGCGCCGGCGATGGCGCACCGAAATGGCGACGGGCTGCGCACGTCGGCGGCGATCGCAGCGAAACCACCGTAGGAGTAGCCGAAGATGGCGATGCGGTCTTTTGCGGCGATGCCCTGCGCGACCAGCCACGCGGCGCCGTCGTCGAGGTCGTCGGACATCTTGAGACCCCACTGCTGGTCGCCAGCGAGCCACAGCGCGCGACCCAGGCCTTCCGAGCCGCGGTATTGCGGCCGCAGTACCGCGTAACCGCGGGACGTGAGCATTGGCACCCACCCGGATACGTCCCAACCCGTGTAGTCGCGGGCCCATGGGCCGCCGTGCGGCATGACCACGGCCGTCACCGGGGCGTCGCCCTGCTTCCAGCCGGCCGGCAAGTCCAGGATGGCCGGCACTCGCATGCCGTCGCGTGCCTTGTAGGTCACCCAACTCTCGCTTCCGGCAACACCGGACTTGATCCAGGGCCGCGTGCTGCCCAGGTTCGCGACGCGCTGCTTGTCCAAAAGCAAGTGGTAGGCGGTGGGGACATCGGCGCTGTCCGTCGTGAACAACACCTTGGAGAGATCGTCGGTATAGCTTGAAATCGTCACCTGTTGGCCGGGAAAGGCCTTCGCGATGCCCGCCTGCACGGCCTTCAGCGCCGGATCCACGTAGACCTGTTGCCGATCGGGGCCGTCCACGACAAAACCCACGACCTGGTTGAAGTCGCTGCGCCGGGTGCTGAACAACAAGGCCGCGATCGAATAGTTCTTGTCGGTGACGACGGGTTCCTGGTCGAACTTCTGGCTGGCCGGGTCGTACATCAAGGCCTGGACTTTGTCCGAAAACTGGTCGGTCAACACGTAGTACTTGCCGCTGGCGTCGTCCCGGCCGGCGACATCGACCGTATGCCGGTTGGAAAGCTTCGTGGTCAGGGGCGCTTGCAGGTCGAACTGACCGGACTTGGCATCGACGATATAAATCCTTTGCTCGTAGTCGTTGCCGGTAGGCTCGATCTCGGTTTTGGCAAGCACGCTGCCGGTGCGCGGGTCGAACAGCGATGGCGTCTTCTGGCCGCCACCGGTGAACAGCAGCTTCGCATTACCGGTCTTGAGGTTGTACAGGTAATACGTCGAAACCAGGCTTGCCCCGCTGGCGCGCTCGATCACGACGTTATCGGGGTCCAGTGGCAACATGCTGACCAGCCGCGCGGTCCCGCTGATCTCCAGGCAGCGCCGGGTGTCCTCGCTGACGCCGACGTTACGCGCCTTGTCACTGGCGAACGCCTCCTCGAAATGTTTCTGGTCATCCCCGGTCAGGTAGGTCTTGGTGACGAAGGTGCGGGTGGCTCCAACTGCCTTGCCCTCGCCGCACCCGCCCAGGTTGCCTGTCCATTCCTGGCGGGCGATGGCCAGGATCTTGTCCGCCTTCAACGCAAAGGCCGCGATGAACCTCATGTGCTCGCCGGAGGGCGTGACGACCTTGGGACCTGTCGACAGCGAGGCGGTGTCCCACGCGGCAAGCGCAGTGTTGTCCGGGCTCTTGGGTGCGGGGATCAAGCCCACGAGGTGCTTGCCGTCCGGACTCATCGTCACCGATTGCACCGCCGGCAGGCGGGCCAGATCCTCGATGGGGATCGGTTGCGACGCGTACGCGATCACCGGCACCAGGGTTGCCGACAGGATGCCGGCCAGTGTCGCTCCGAAGAACAGGTTCCGCATGTTTTCTACTCCGGTAGTTGGGCTCCGCCGTGGCCGGCGACGTGGTGGACGTTTCCCGGTGCGGTGTCGATGCACGCTTAAAAAAAAGGAGGCGACGAAACGCCGCCTCCTTTGAACCGACGCAACCGCAGTACGCTTACAGCTTGATGTTCAGGCGCGCGAAATACGTGCGGCCGAACCAGTCGTACTGCGTCGCACCCAGCGGCGTGTTGCCCGCCAGGTTTTCCGTGCCGATGGTGCCTGAAACCGATGGCGGTGTACGGTCGGTCAGGTTGCGTACGCCGAGCGTGACGTTGATCTTGTCGGCGTAGTTGTAGCTGGCAGACACGCTGTGGCGTACCTGCCCACCCATGCGGATGTTCTCGGTGACGTTGGGCATGCCAAGGTAGGTGAAGGTTGGATCTTCGAAGCGCCAGTCCGAGCTCGGGCTGGTGTAGAAGCCCTGCCAGTTGAAGGTCCAGTCCCCGCGCTTGAGTGCGGCGTTCACGATGCCAACCCAGTGCGGGTTGCCGATCGAGCCCGTGAAGTTGTTGATGCCGAACCCACTGGCCTCGGCGCTGCTGAACACCTGCTGGATGTGTTCCATGGTGTAGGTAAATTCGCCATCCAGCGAAAACCGGCCGAACGAGAAGTCCTTGGCGTAGTTGAACTGCAGGTCGTAGCCGCGATCGCGTTCCTGGTTGACGTTGACGTAAGTGGCGTGAACCGCGGTGATGTTGTACGGGTCGGTGCCGGTCCCGGGGTTTCTGGAGAACATGTTGCAGAAATCATTCGGGTACACCGGCTTGTTGTAGCAGGACGTCACGATGGAGCCGCCGGAAAGCGATTGGATCTCGCCGCGGATGTGGTAGTCGAAATAATCGAGCGCCACCTGCAGGTTGGCGAACTCGGGCGACCACACGAAGCCCAACGACTTGGCGCGGGACGTCTCGGGTTTCAGGAAACCGGCGCCACCGCCTTGGGAGATCAATGCGGTCGGACCGCTGCCTGCATAGGTGCCCGGAATGCCTGCCGCCGCGCAGTTCTTCTGGATGAACTGGTTGGAGCTTTCCGACCAGTTGATGCAAGGATCGATCGACAGCTGTGAGACGAAACCGGTCTGGTCGGCAAGATACAGCTCGTACAGGGCCGGCGCGCGGTAGGACGTGCCGATCGTGCCGCGGACGCGGAAGGTCGAGAAAGGCTGCCAGTTGAGACCGTACTTCCAGACGTGGGATGAGTTGCCCACCGAGCTGTATTTGAATTCCCGCGCCGACAGGTCGATGTTCAGGGATTCCACGCCTGGCAGGCCCTTGACGATCGGTACGCCCACTTCGCCAAATACTTCCGTGACGTGGTCGGAACCCCTGGTTTCGCCCGCGCCGGTAAGTCCCCATGACGCAGGCGGCGGCCTGTCGTCGATGGACATGTGTCGATAATCCGCGCCGAATGCCGCGCTGACGGGGCCCGCAGGCAACTGGAACAAATTTCCGTTGACCACTGCATTGAGGTTCTGCTGCTTGTAGAGGGTGTTGCCCGTCAGATATTCACCGACAGTGTTGTACAGCTGATCGATTTTCGACCCATCGAGGTAACCCGGGTCGAAGTAATTGACCAGCGACCGGCCGGTGATCTCGTTGAGGGGGTTGTTCCAGTCCCCGCTCTGCTGGGCATTGATCGCCTGCCAGCTGTAATCGCCGTCGGATCTCGTGTAGCTGCCATTGACCGCCCACGTCCAACTGCTGTTTCCAAATGCGCCCGTCAAGCCCGTGCGCAGGTATTGGTAGTTGACGGTGACCTTCTGGTTGAACGGGAACAGCATGACGGGTTGGAACCCGCTTTGCTTGGTTCCGGCACCGCCATAAAAGCTGGAGTCGGCAGTGGACCAGCCGTTGTCATTGAAAACCACCGGGAAGAACTGTCGCCAGTCATTGTGATTGGTCGTCCGCCGGTTCAGGATCAACTGGGTGTCCCAGCCTACGCTTCCGAAATTGAAGCTGGTGGCGAGGTAGGCCGTACCCGCCTGGTTACGGTCGATCGCATAGGCTTCGCCGTAGTTCGCAAAGTTGGTGACTTGGTCGTTGAATGGCGTGGGACTCTGCGCATAGGTGGTTCGCTGCGACAGGTGGTAGCCGGGTACCGGGCTGTTCGGGCCGGTGCTGCCGTCCTTGGTGGGCACGTAACGACGGCCGCTGAACGGATCGATGACGGTCTGAATCAGCAGGTTGTTGCAGTCCGCGAGATTGGTCCCTTCCAGAACCGAGTGGTCGGGCCGGTCGACGCGTTGGCCGTCCGGGCCCCAGACCATGTCGCGGGGGCAATCCAGGAAGTCGCGGTCGCCGATCCTGAGTTGTCGCTGCCGGTTAACCTCGGCTGCGAACGTAACGTTGCCCTTGCTGAAATTCCAGCCGGTGCCGATCGAAGCGGAATACTGCTCGCCACCGCCGTGTTCCGGCGCCGAAACGAAAAAGTCCATTTCGGTATGGTCCATCCGCTTCTTGGTGATCAGGTTGACCACGCCCGAAATGGCATCGGAACCGTAGATGGAAGATGAGCCATCCTTGACGATTTCAATGCGCTGGATAATGGCCCTCGGGATGACGTTGAGGTCGAAATTGTTGACCTGGCCGCGGGTACCTGCGGGTCCCGGCCTCTGGCCGTCAAGCAAAACGAGTGTGCGCTGGGCACCCAGGCCGCGCAGGTCGATGGGTTGGATGCCGGTGCCACCTTCGATCACGAAACCGCCAAACTGACCGTTGATCTGCGTGGAGCCCGCCGCCGCCGCCGTCGTCTGCACGAAACTGGTGACGTTGAAGAGGCCCGCTGCCTCATCAGCCTTGATCGGGACGACCTGTACGGGAGACGTCGTCTCGTACTCAGGACGCTTGAGCAGAGAGCCTGAAACCGTGACGGTTTCCAGCGTTTTGGTCTTTTGACCTTCTTGCTGCTGAGCCGCGTTCGACTGCGCGGCAGTGGACTGATCCTGCGCCTGCTGGGCGGGTGCGGGGTTGTCTTGCGCGTACGCTGCGCCTGCTACGAGCAGGCTGGCGCAGATGGCCGAGGCCAAGAGCTTACGATTCATCAGGAGTACTCCCCAAATGTTCGAGTTGCAGTTGTGTGGACCGACAAACGCCTGCGCGCCGGCGGAGCGTGATATCCGCAGTCCCTTGCCCCAGAGGTCAGCGATTTCGGAGTGGGTCGGGGCTGGGCGAATTCACGCAACGTTCACACTAGCAACAACTTAACAACTGTGCAACACGTTTGAAAGATTCATGAAATGTTCGTTGTTTGCCTCTCTGGCAAAGCCCTCAACGGCCGCCACTGAGCTTCCGCAAGGTGAACGGGAGTCCTTGACCGTAGCCCCCGGCGGCTTTCGTGCGGCCGGCACCCGCAGTACCATGGAAGTTCTGGTTTGCGAATGCCCCGCAGCCGCTCCGGCTGTTGTTTGGCGCGAGCCGGATCCATATTCCGAGGAACTTCCATGCAAAAGTTTGTTGTTGCGCCGTTGTTTCTTGCCACGCTGGCCCTTGCGGCCTGCGGTACGTCGAATACCCCTGGCAACAGCGCGTCTGCCAGCGCCACGCCTTCCGCGTCCGATGGCAGCACCCCCGCACCTGCCGCCACCGCGGTGACCGGTACGGTGAAACTGCAGGACGCCACCACCCAGATCAGCCCTGAGGCCACGCTGGAACTTGCGCTGGTGGACGTCACCCGGCAGCCCGGCGTCACGGTGAACAAGCAGGCTTTCAATCCGCCCGCGTTTCCGCAGGCGTTCCACATTCCGTTCTCGGCGTCCGCCATCAACGCGAACGACCTGTACGTGCTGCAGGCGACCATGCAGAACAACGGCCGCAGCTACACCACCAAGCTGCAGCAACCGGTGTTGACCCGCGGCACGCCATCCACGGTCGACCTGACGCTGGTGCCGGAGCCGACCGCTGCGGAAAAGATGCTGGATGACTTCAAACAGGCCAAGCGTCAGACGGGCGGCATGACCGTCAAGAACGGTACGTCCAGCAAGATCGGCGAGTCGCGCAGCTGGCAGGTGTTCAGTGACGTGCATGGCGTGCAATTCATCATCGAGCAGGTCAACCAGGCCGACAAGGGCTTCACCAAGACCGAATACGCCTACCGCGATGCGCTGCCGTGGGTGGTGGTGCAGCAGCAGATGCCGAAGGCCGACGCACCGGCGACTTCGACGCAGCAGGCCGGCTGGGGCAACAATGGGGTGTTGGTATTGAACCAGCAGATCAGCGGCGGCAAGACCAGCACGCTGTCCAATTCCGAAGCCAAGGCCTTGCACGACCAGGCCGAGGCGGAATACAAGCGGTTCACCAAGCAGCACTGAGTTTCGGATTCATCCGAACACGAGGCCGCGCGTCGCAGGACGCGCGGCCTCGTTGTTTTTGTCCCCGCGTGCCATGTGCCCGAGGGCTTCAGTCCTGCTCAGAACTTGAACTTGGCGCCAAGGTTGAGGCTGTTCAATTTCTGGCTGGAATCCGAGAAGCGTCCGTCGTAGCCGATCCAGCCCGAGAAGTTGGGCGTGAAGTCGGCCGCAAGGCCGACGCCGACGCTGCCCCAGTTCTTGTCCGGCATGAACCCCGGCAAGGCGAACGTCCCCGGCATCGACACCAGGCCCGCGGTCACGTCGCGCACGTCGGCGTCGTTGTCATGGTTCCAGGCAACCCGCGCGAACGGATGCAGCGTGGTGTTGCCGGCCACAAGGTTGCCCGTCAGCTGCCAACCCAGCGTGCCGACCAGGGCGCGGCGATCCTGCCGGCCGAAGGTCATCGCGGCGGCGTCGCCACCGTCTTCGCTGTAGTCATTGACGTGGGCATGCTGCCAGGCAATCTCGCCGTAGGGGCCGGTGCGCCAGCTGCCGAAGTTGAACCACCAGCCGCCAGTCAGCGCCAGCGCGGTGCGATAGCCGGAAGTCGTACCGGATTCGTACAGCGTGGTCGGTCCGATCGGGATGTTGCGATGGATGCCGCTGTAGTGCAGCTGGCCGAAGCTGCCGATCGCGCCGAAGTAGGCCTGGTCCCAACCCCACATCGCGTAGCCCGTGGCCAACAGGTCCTGCAGCTTGAAACCGCCCGCGTTGCCGGCAAAGTCATCGCGTTGCTGGCCCGCGGTGAAGGCCATGCCCGCGGTCATCGCATCGGACGGGTGGATGTCCGCGCCGACGCTCAGGGTGTTGATGTCGTTGCTGCTCTTGGGCGAGTTCACCTGCGCGTCGAGGCGCTGGTGCGCGTAGTCGTAGCTGGCCCACAGGCGCAGGCCGTTGCCGGGTGCGTTGGCCAGGCTGGTGGTGGCCTGGTTGACGATCGAACGGTTGACGGTTTCGTTGATCTGCAGCGGCGCCTCGGCCAACAGCGATATTTCACCTGGCGCGGTGACGATCGATTCCGCGTATTGCGCCAGCATCGCGTGCGCAGCGGTGGTCGGATGCACGCCGTCGGCGAACAGGTAAGTGTTTTCGGTGCCCGGCTGGTAGGTGACCGTGGCCCCCGGCGTGCCAGCGGGCAGACACTCGAACGAGCTGCCGCTGCCGCCGGTGCAGGCCGGCTGGGTGACATTGGTGAATCCGAAGCGCGACGGATCGGCCACCAGCTGGTTGAGCAACGCGTAGGTGTTCACCGGGATGATGTTGATGCCGGTGCTGGCCAGTCCCGCGTTGAGGGTGTTGTTGTATTGCAGCGACAGGCCGGTCAGCTGGCCCGCGGCTGCCTGCCCTTGCGCAAGGCCCGACGGAGTCAGCCCGATGTTGGGCAGGTTGAACACCATCACGTAGCGCGCGCCGGACTTGGCCAGCGTCTGGATCATGCCCAGTTCGGTGGCCGCGGCCTGCTGGATGCTGGCCTGCACTTGGGCCGCGTCCATCAGGGAGGACACGCCCGCCGCGGCTTGCACCTGCGCCACCACTTGCTGGGTGACAATCGGCGTGATCTGCTGCTCGAACGCGGCGATGGCGGTCGGATCGTTTGGAATCAGGCCGCCGGCGATTGCCTGCTGCACCTGCGCGGCGATGGTTTGCTGGATGATCTGCTGGGCCTGCGCACCGGCTGCCGCCGAAGTCGCGGCATAGAAAATGTCGTTGGCGCCACCCCACACCGCGTACAACGCGTTCGGGTCGGCCTTGCCCCCGGTGGTCTGCAAATACATGCCAAGTTGGGTCGGCAGCGTCGGCACGCCGGCCGGGGTGCCCGGTGAATTGTTGATGACACCGGCGTCGCCGAAGGCGAAGTCGCTGCCACCCGCAAGCACTGGGGTGATCGGCACGCCGAAGTAATCCGCGATGTTCTCGACGCCGGTCTGGCCCGGATTGGTGGTGAAGCGCATAAGGAACGGCAATTGCGGGCACTGGCCCTGGCTGATGCAGGAAAGGTCAAGGTTGCCGTCATCGCTCAGGCTGTCGCCAAACACCACCATCTGATCGAACAGGCCCGCGTGCACAGACGGCTGCGCGGTGGGCGGTGCGGATTGCGCGAAGGCGGCAGAACTTGCAAGCGCCAGCGCCACGGCGCAGGCGAGATGACGGGGACGAAGCATGGCCGTAAATCTCCAAGTGCCGAATGGCGAACGCGCCAAGCCTAATACAAGCGTTTGAATTTCTCTATCCATTCGCGCCCGCCGGGCCGGCGCGGCCAACCCCGGTCACGCAGCCACGCGACCGGTTGCGTCAGCGGTGCGGACAGTCTCGATGCCAGGCGCGTGGACAACAGCGCAGCCAGCGCCACGCCGCCCGCGGCGCACAGCAACATTTGCACCGGTGGCGCCAGGGCATGCGCCAACCATGTGAATGCGCCCGCGGCCACCAGCGCACGTACCACGAACCCGTGCATCAGGTACGCGGTGAGGCTGCGGCGTCCGAGTCCGGCGTGCGCGGCGCGCCGCGGCATCAACGCCAGCAGCGCCAGCGCGCACAGCGCCGATGCGACCAGCAGCGCCAGCCGGATGCCCGCGCCGGTCCACGGCGCGACCTGCAACGCGGCATAACCGGTGGCGGCGTACAGCCATTCGGGGTCGAGGTCGCGCAGGTACCACGCACCCGCCAGCGCCGCGGCCAGCACCCCGGTCGCCGCCAACCGCCGTCCGCCTGCATCGCCCAGGCGTTGCAGGCGCATCGCGCCGAGCCGGTAACCCAGCAAAAACAGCGGAAAGAAAACCAGCGTACGCGACAGCGTGAGCGGATAGCCGATCCACGCCAGCGTGCCGGCCGCCAACGCAATCGCGACCGCAACGGGCAGCGCGAACCGCAAGCGCGCGAACAACGGCAGCAGCAAGCGCCAGCACGCGAGGCTGACGAGGTACCACAGCAGCCAGTACGGCGTTGCGTAACCCTGCGACCAGTCACCCGAGCCTGCAAGCCACGCGTCCCACGCGGGATACAGCGTCTGGAACAAGGCATACGGGATCAGCAGGCCGGTCACGATTGCGCCGGCGCGGCGACGGGTGAGCGAGGCTTTCGAGACCGCGCCGGATACCAGCACGAACGCCGGCATGTGGAACAGGTAGATCCAGCGGTACAGGGCCGCTGCCAGTGGTCCCGAATTGGCCAGCTGCTCCAGCAGGTGCCCCACCACCACCAGCGCGATCAGGACCAAGCGGGCGTGGTCCAGCGCGGGGTACCGTTCCGGCTGCCGCGCGCCGCGTGCCCGGTCCGCAAACGGTCGTGGTGCCAGGCGTTGCCCGGCGCGCCGCAGCGGGCGGTAAACATGACGTGCGAGTCGAGTGGTGGCGGTGCGGAACATCCGCGGGGGTGGCCCTCCGTTGTCGGGGCACGCCGTTGCGTGCCAGCCCGATGGCCCCCTGCTGCGATGGATGGGCGGCGCACACGCGATCGCGATCACGCCGTGCAGTCATGTTCGCGGTGCGCGGGTTAACCTGATCCGAATACAGCCACACGTGTGGCCCGGTTTCAGGCCGCCGACGCGACGGTGTTCAGGCCGCTGTCAGTCCGACAGCACGCCACGCTCGTGCAGGTGTCGGCGCAGCCCATCGAGCCTGTCCCCGTAAAGCGCGCTGCGCGCGGTGTCGCGTTGCAACGGCTGGCGCACCTGCGCGGCACTTGGTGCACTCAGTACGGCGCGCGGCGTCTCGTGGAAGGCAAGGCAGGCGGGATCGAACGCCAGCCCGCAGCAGTCGAGCAAGCGGCGAATCACGGCGTCCGGTTCCGCCACCAGGGCCTCGTATTGGAGATCAAATACGCGGGTCGGAAACCGGTCTTGCCAAAAGCGCGTCAACTGCAGGAAGTTGGCGCAGTAATCGGCCATGTCGTCGAGGTCGCAAGCGAACCCCGCAATGCCGGTGAAATACTGGCGGTAACAGGCGAGACACGTCTCCACTGGATCGCGCCGGACGATCACCACCCGCGCCGCTGGCAACATGTTCGCGGCGGCGCCCACCAGGTACCAGTTCAAAAGATTCTTGTCGGTGAAGCGCGGTTTGGTGGCACGCCATCGGGCGGTACGCGCGAGGTACTCGACACCCAGGCGATGCCAATCGTCGGCGTTTGCATTGACACACCACGATGGGAAAGGCGCTTCGCGGCGACGCGTTTCCGCGTCGATCACGTCTCGTAGATCGTTGATCTCGTTGGCGCCTTCGACGTCCGGGTGGGAGGCCAGGATCTGCTCGACCAGCGTTGAGCCGGAGCGCGGAAGACTCACGATCAGGATGGCTTCGTGACCCAGGCCCGCATCCCGTGGCGTCGGCAGTGGCGTGTGCGCAAAGGTATGCAGGATTGCTCCGACGCGCTTGCGCTCCCCGCTCGCGTTTCCCGTCACCTGCGTGCGTTGCGATGACTTGACGCGCCCGAACACGTCGAAAGCCTGTGCGTAGTCGCCCTGGTGTTCCAGCGCTTTGCCGAGCGCCGAGCCAAGCAGCTCGTATTCACGGGTGCTCAATCCCCCACGCGCGAAGGCGCGTTGCAGGCGAGCCGTGTCCCCAGCGTCGAACCGAACCGTATTGAGGTTCGACAGCCCGAACCACGCATCCGCATTGTCGGGCACGCGCCGCAGTATTTCGCGAAACCCCGATACCGCGGCTTCGATCTGACCCAGGCTCACCTGGGTACGGGCCAACGACAATCGCGTCGAAACATGGGAGCGATCGATCTTCAAGGCGCGTTGGAATGCGGTGGCCGCGGCTTCGGCGTGCGCCTGTTTTTCGAGTGCGTTGCCAAGGTTGAACCACGCCAACGCGGATGTGGGTGCGAGCTCGCAAGCGCGCCGCAAGTGAGTCAGCGATTCGTCGATCTCACCGTGCTCGTACAAGGCAATGCCAAGTCCAATGCGCAGGGCAAAATCATCGGGCGCTCCGACGATGGCCTGCCGGAAGCAGTCGATGGCCTTGGCATGGTTACCCTGGTATTGCGCCACCGCCGCCAGCATCCGGATGGCGTCCGGGTCGTCGGGCGCCAATGCGAGCACGCTGGCGAGCGACCGCTCCGCGGCAGCAAACTGCTGTTGCGCCCACTCCCGCTGCGCCCGCGCCCACAAACGGGCGGCCACCGGCGAGCGTGGTCGGCGCTCCGCGGGCCGCGCGGGCGCCGCGTCTGCCTCAAATGCCATGTCCGAACTCTTTCGCTGCGTCGACACGTAGCTTAAGGGAGCGCGGGACGGACGCGCGGCGTTCGCATGCGCTCAGCGGTGGACGTGACGCTCGTGGCGGCACGGTGCCTGCGCGGGGTTGTCCGCGGCCTACGCGTGCGGTGGGCGCACGCGCCAGCGCGCGTCACGCGGCGCGCGAATCGTCGTGCTTGCGGTGCAGGTGCACCAGCAGCAGCGAAAGGGCCGCCGGCGTGACGCCGCTGATGCGGCGCGCCTGGCCCAGCGTGGCCGGGCGGACGCGTTTCAGTTTTGCCGACACTTCCGTCGACAGGCCGCGCACGCGGTCATAGTCGAAGCCGTCGGGAATCGGCGTGGCTTCATGCTGGCGCTGGCGCTCGATTTCGGCGCGCTGGCGCTCGAGGTAGCCGGCGTATTTCACTTGCACTTCGACCTGCGCGGCAACGTCCTCACGATCCGCGCCGGGCCCAAAGTCCGCGATGC
>JAICHS010000049.1 GCA_025924775.1 Rhodanobacteraceae bacterium | reverse complement strand
GCAACGCGCCGTGGCGGTGCTCAAAGAGGTGACCAAGGCCTACCTGGCGCAGAACGTCGGGCGCAACTCCGCGCAGGCCGCCAACAGCCTGAAGTTCGTGAACGAGCAGTTGCCGGTGGTGAAGAAGCGCCTGGAAGACGCGCAGGCCGCGCTCAACGCGTACCAGATCAAGGCGCATTCGGTGGACGTGCCGATGCAGACACAGAGCATGCTTACCCAGATCGACACCTTGGACGCAAGCATCCAGCAGTTGCAGACGCAGAAGATCGCGGCGGCGCGGCTGTACACCCCCGCGAACCCGGCCTACCAGGCGATCGAAAAGCAGATCGGAGCCCTGTCGGCGCAGAAAACCTCGATCCAGAAGCAGATGAACACGTTGCCCGACACGCAGCGGGAGCTGCTGCGCCTGAACGGCAACGTGAACGTACTCAACACCACCTACAACGGCTTGCTCAACGAGGAGCAGCAGCTTGAAATCGCGCAGGCCGGCACCGTGGGTACGACGCGCATCGTGGACCAGCCCAGCGTGGACATCACGCGGCCCGTGAAGCCCAGGAAGCTGCTGACGTTGGCGGGCACCACGTTCATCGGCGCCTTCTTCGCGGTTGGCTTCGTGATGCTGCGACAGTTGCTGCGCAACGGCGTCGAGGATCCGGCCGAAATCGAACAGTTGGGTCTGCCGGTCTTCACGGCGATCCCGCTGAGCGAGCAGCAACTCGAGATTTCCGAACGCGGCCAGGGCCTGTTCGCGCGTCGCCGGCAACGCCTGTTGGCGTTGGCCGCGCCCGAGGACCTTGCCGCCGAGGCCCTGCGCAGCCTGCGCACCAGCCTGCGGTTTGCCCAGCGCGACGCCAGCAACAACGTGGTGATGATTTGTGGCGCCAGTTCCAAGGCCGGCAAGACCTTCGTATCTGCCAACCTTGCCGCGGTGAACGCCCAGGCGGGCCAGCGCGTGCTGTTGATCGACGCCAATCTGCGCGACGCCCAGCTGCACACGATCCTGGGCGGCCGGCCAGACAATGGACTGTCCGAACTGCTGGCCGACCGGATCGTCGACGACGAGGCCATCCGACAGGTCGAGGGCGTGGACAACCTGCACTTCATTCCCGCCGGCCGGCGGCCTACCAACCCCTCGGAATTGCTGATGCACCACACCTTCGCCGCACTGCTGCGAAGGCTGTCCCCGCGCTATGACATGGTGGTGATCGACAGTCCGCCGATCCTCGCGGTCACGGACGCGGCCATCATCGGCCACCACGCCGGCACCAACCTGCTGGTGGTGCGTTTCGGCCTCAACCATTCACGCGAGGTCGAACTGGCGATGCAACGCCTGCAGCAAAGCGGCGTCGCGGTCAATGGTGTGGTGTTCAACGGCATGGAAAAGCGCAGCGGCGGCTATTCCACCTATGGTTACTTCGGTTACGGAACCGACGCATGACGCGGGCGGCTACAGCCAAGGTGCCGGCGCCGCGTCCGGCGCACCGTCGGCGCAACGACGGGCAGGCGCCGCGCGGATGTTTTGACGACCCGCACCTGCTTGACGCGCTGCAGGAAATGGAAGCGTTGGGCCTGAGAGTCGCGCCGACGGCGCACGCGGGCGCCATCCCGTTCGACGTGCTGGCAGGACGGGCACGGCTGCGCTGGTTCCTGCTGCCACGCCGCCCGCACGCCGCAAGCGTCGCCGCGCTGGCGATGATCCAGCCGCTGCGCCCCGTCGCGCGTGCCTTCAAGCTGGCCATGGTCGGCGCCGCCCGGGTTGGCGTGCCGCGCGTCTGGCGCCAGGGCACGTTGCACGTATCCGGTGCGATCCGCTGTGCCGACGTGTTCGGACCAGATACCACACAAGCCGCATTCCTCACCGGCACCGCCGGGCCGCACCGCAAGCTGACGGTGCAGTTGATGACCGTCCGCGGCGATATCCGCGGCTACGCGAAAGTCTCGCGTACGCCCGCCGGGCAAGCGCTGATCGCCAACGAAGGCCTGGTGCTCGCGCAACTGCGAGCGCTGGGCCTGCACGCGGCGACGGTGCCGCGCGTGCTGTTGCGCGAAACCCGGAACGGCGCCGCGGTGCTCGCCACCGACAGTGCCAGGACGCCCCACGACGCGTGCAGCGTGCACCTGCGCCCGGCACACCTGGCGTTTCTGGAAGAGCTTGCGGCACGCACCGCCTCACCAAAGGTGCCCGACGGCGGCAAGTTGCTGCGCGGTCTGCGTGCGCAGGTCACGCAGCTGGCGCCAGCGTTGCCCTATGCGTGGCGGCCACGCCTGGAACGTGCGCTGCAGGAACTCGCGTTCATGCCCTCCCTGATCGCGCCACGTGGACTGGCGCACGGCGATTTCACGCCCGGCAACACGTTCCGCCACCGTGACCGGCTGTGCGTGTTCGACTGGGAGTACGCCGGCTACGCGTATCCGGCGGATTACGACCTGATCCGGTTCCTGCTTGCCGCGCGCGACCTGCGGCGCGCGGACGCGGTCGAGCGCTGTTTCGCGATCGCGGCCAGGCTCAGCCGCGATTTCAACCGGCCGCCGGCCGCGGCACACGCCAGGCTGACCGCCTTTCTATGCACCCGGAACCTGATGCTGGCGGGACGCCGGGCCAACCGGGTTGCACCGCTGCCTGGCTGGGAAGGCGAGCGCACCGCCGCGCGCATGCTGGACGCCCTGCTGGCCGGCCCGGGCCGACTTTCGTGATGCCGCAGCGAACCACTGCCAAGGAGCCCACCGCATGTCGTCCAACGGCGCGGACGTGATCGAAGGCGCACCGGCGACGCCGCAGGGCGCGTCCGAACGCGCACTGATGGCGCGCCTGTTGCGGCGCGGTGCTTCGGGCGCGTTCATCGTCTCGGTCGCCGGCACCGGCCTCGGCCTGCTCACGAACCTCGTGATGGCGCGCCTGATCGGGCGCGCGGAATACGGCCTCTACGCGTTGATGTTCAGCTGGGTCAGCGTGTTGATGATGGTCGCGCAAGCCGGGCAGGACATCAGCATCATCCGGTTCCTGCCTAGTTACATCCAGGACCGCGCATGGGGCAAGGTGCGCGGCCTGCGCATCGGCGTGGGCCTGTTCGTGCTTGCGACCAGCGTGTGCGTCGCGATCGTGGGCTGCGTGGTGGTGCACCACGTGGGCGCGCAGCACTCCGCCGGCTGGCGCAACACCTTCTACATTGGCTTCGCGATGCTGCCGGTCCTGACGCAGCTGCAGCAGAGCAGCGCGATGCACCGCGCGTTCAAGCGGCCGGTCGTCACCGGCATGTATTCCAGCGTGATGCGCCCCGCGGTGTTGCTGGTCCTGCTCGGCCTGGCGTCGCTCATCGTGGCACGCCGCGATGCGGTGATGGCCGCCGTGTGCGTGGCGCTTGCCGCGCTGGCCTCGCTGCTGGCGTCGGGCTGGCACCTGACGCGCGCGTGGCCCGCCGCCGGTCGTGGCGTGAAGCCCAGCTACGAAGCGCGCCGCTGGGTCACGGTCGGCGGCCAATTGTCGCTGCTCTCGATCATCATCGTGGGCGGCGCGCGGCTCGACGTGATGCTGCTGGGCGCGATCATGGGCACCAGCGACGTCGGCCCCTACTACGCGGCGATCAAGATGGCCAGCTTCGCGTTCTTCGCTTCGCAGGCCGTGAACGTGGTGCTGGCGCCGATGATTGCCGAACGCTACGACGCGCACGACATGCACGGGCTGCAGTCCGTGGCGGTGCAGGGCGCGCGCATCGGCCTGGCCGGTGCGCTGGCGGTGGCGCTGTTCTGCGCGGTCGCCGGCAAGTGGCTGCTGGGCCTGTTCGGCCACGATTTCGAGGAGGCCTACGTGCCGCTGCTGGTCCTGTTGCTGGGCTACTGCACCAGCACCTGCTTCGGCGAAGTGGGGTTCATGCTGTCGATGACGAAGTACCAGAAGCAGGCGTCGTTCTTCGTGCTGGTCGGCATCATCGCCAACTGCATCGCCGCCGTGTTGCTGGTGCCGCGGCTCGGCGCCACCG
Source organism: Rhodanobacteraceae bacterium (assembly GCA_025924775.1). GTDB lineage: Bacteria > Pseudomonadota > Gammaproteobacteria > Xanthomonadales > Rhodanobacteraceae > 66-474. The sequence goes on along the minus strand of JAICHS010000049.1, from coordinate 8,160 downwards.
GCGCGGCCATCGGCGCGGCTTTGTCGCTGGTGGTCTGGCGTGGCCTGTCGTGGCGGTTCGTCACCACGCGGCTGGGCGTCGAACCCTCAATCTTCGGCAAGCTTGACCGGGGCGCGGGGGTGATCCGATGAAACTCGCGCTGGTCATTTCCTCGCTTGGCGGCGGCGGCGCCGAACGCGTGATGACGCTGCTCGCCAATGCGTGGGCCAGGCGTGGCGACACGGTCACGCTGATCACGCTGGCGTCAAGCCGGATGGACCGCTACGCGCTGGATCCAGCGGTGCATCGCATCGCGCTGGACGTGGCGGGCAACTCGAACCACGTGCTGGCGGCACTGGGCCACAACTTCGTGCGCATCCGCGCCCTGCGCCGCGCCTTCGCGGCGCTGCGGCCCGACGTCGTGATCAGTTTCATCGCCGAAAGCAACGTGCGCGTCCTGCTCGCCGCGGCGGGCCTGCGCGTGCCGGTGATCATTTCCGAGCGCACCTTCCTGAACGGGCATCACATGCGCGGCGTCTGGCGCACGCTGCGTCGCTGGTCGTATCCGCGGGCGACCAGGATCGTCGCCCAGACCCGGCGCTGCGCCGCCGATCTCGAGGCGCTGGTGCGCCGGCGGGTGGATGTGATCGCCAACCCCGTGACCACCGGCCCCGCCCAGGCTGACGGCATGGCGCCCGACCGCGCGGCCGGGCACACGCTGCTCGCCGTGGGGCGCCTGTCACCCGAAAAAGGCTTCGACCTGCTGATCGCGGCGTTTGCGCAGGTCGCCGCACACCACGCCGACTGGAACCTCGTGATCCTCGGCGAAGGCCCTTTGCGGGCCGTGCTCGAGCATGCAATCGATCAGTACGGACTCGCCGACCGCATCGCCATGCCGGGGTTCGACGCACACGTGCGGGTCGCCATGCGGCGCGCCGACCTGTTCGTGCTGTCGTCGCGCTACGAGGGTTTTCCGAACGCGCTGCTGGAGGCAATGACGGAAGGCCTCGCCTGCGTCAGCTTCGACTGCGACGCCGGCCCGCGCGAACTGATCGAGCACCGCGGCAACGGCTGGCTGGTGCCCGCCGGCGACACGCGCGGACTGGCCACGGCGCTGGATGTGCTGATGGCTGATGCCGACCTGCGCGCGCGGCTCGGCCGGCACGCCCGCGACGTGAGCGCCACCTATTCCCTCGCATCGATCCTCGACCAGTGGGACGCGCTGGTGGCATCGAGCCTGCCCCCTGCCGCGGTGTTGCCGCGATGAATGCCGTGCGTGACATGCAAGGCGCGGTGCGCGCGGCGATCGACGCTGGAACGCCACGCGTCCTGTTCCTGGTGCGCTCGCTGCGGCGGGGCGGCGCGGAGCGGCAACTGGTGGCGCTGGCCGCGGGCCTGCACCGCCACGGCTGGCCGGTCACGGTAGTCTGCTGCTACGGCGGCGGTGTGTTCCAGGCCGAGCTCGAGCGCGCCGGCGTGCCGCTGATCGACCTGCACAAGCACGGACGCTGGGACGTCGCCGGTTTCCTGTACCGGTTGCTGCGGGCCCTCCGCACGACCGACGCCGCGATCGTGCACGGCTACATGCCGCTGGGCAATGTGCTGGCATTGCTCGCCCGCGTCGCGCGACCCGGCACCCGCGTAGTCTGGGGCGTGCGCTCCAGCATCATCGACCGCACGCGGCGCGACTGGCTGTCGCGCCTGACGTTCCGCGCCAGCTGCGTCGCGGCGCGCCTCGCCGATGGCATCATCGCCAACTCCGAGGCCGGCGCCGCGCATCACGCCGCGCTGGGCTATCCGCCGGCGCGCATCCAGGTGATCCCCAACGGCATCGATACCCGGCGGTTCCGGTTCGATGCCGACGGGCGCGCGCGCATCCGCCGCGAATGGCACGTCGCGGATGACGAACGCTTGGTCGGGCTGGTGGGCCGCATCGATCCGATGAAGGACCACACCACCTTCCTCGGCGCCGCCGCACGGCTGGCGGCACGCGATCCGCGCTGGCGCTTTGTCTGCGTCGGTGGCGGCCAGCCCGACTATGCGCAACCGATCAAGGCCGCCGCGACCCGGGCGGGGTTGGATCCGCGCCTGGTCTGGGCCGGCCCACGCAACGACATGGCCGCGGTGTACAGCGCGCTCGACATCGCCGTTTCAAGCTCCTGCGGCGAAGGCTTTTCCAACGTCATCGCCGAGGCCATGGCGTGCGGCCGGCCCTGCGCGGTGACCGACGTCGGGGATTCCGCGCGCATCGTGGGCACCTGCGGCGCGGTGGTCGAAGCGCGCAACGCCACGGCGCTTGCGGCCGCCATTGAACGCGTCGGCACACAGCTGGAGGACCCTGCCGACGCTGCGCGGCTGCAGGCCGCGGCACGCGCGCGGATCGTGGACAGCTATTCGCTGGACGCGCTGCTGCGCCATTCGGAGCGGGCGTTGCGTGCGCTTGACCACAAGCGGCGGAGGGCCTAGCCACATGCAACCGTTCCCGCTTGCAGTGCTTGCCTGGCCCACCGCGTTCATCCTGGTCACGGGCTTCGTGATCGCGTACGCGTACACGCGCCGGATCGTGGTCGCCTACTGCGTGGCCGCGCTGAAAGCGGGGTGTTTCCTGCTGTATTTCGGCTGGTTGTTCAACGGCACCTACACGTTCCTGGACGACTGGCGCTACCTCGACATCGGCGAGCAGTTCGCGGCCAACCACATCGGCCTGGCGAACCTCATCAGCCATTACGACTACATCGTCAGCACGGTCGCCGGGTCCAACGTCGCCTACTACGTGTTCAACGCCACCGCGATCCAGGCGTTCGGATCCGGCTACTACGCGCCAGTCACCATCAACGTGGTGCTGACCTTCCTCGCAGCCGGGCTGCTGATGAAGACGGCGCACATCGGGTTGGGACTGGGCCGCCGCGCCAGCATCGGCCTGTTCGTGTTCCTGGCGCTGAGCCCGGACATCCTGGTGTGGTCCACGATTCCCAACTTCAAGGACACGCTGGTCGCCACGGCCACCGCCGCCGCGGTGTACGCGGTGGCGCTGGTGGACGAGCGCCGCGTGTTGCGCCCGGTACTGGTGGCGATCGCAGCGGCCTTCGTGCTGGCGATCACGCGCCTGTACGTACCCCTGATGCTGGGCGCCGCCTTCGGCATCACGCTGTTCCTGTCGCCGCGCGGCCGGCGCAATCCATGGTTATGGCTGATCGCGGCCGTCGCGCTGCTGCTGGTCGTGCGCCACATGGGACACGGCAGCCTGACGGGCGCGGTGTACACGCTGCGCGCGCGGATGGACAACCCGGTGCACGGCGTCGTGCGGTTCCTGGTGACGCCGATTCCGTTCCACACCGCACCGGGCTACGGGTTCATGGACATCCCGCAGATGATCTATTGGGCGCTGATGCCGCTGATGTTCTACGGAATCGTCTGCGTGTGGCGCAAGGGCACCCTCACCAGCCGCTTCGTGGTCATCTACTTCGTCCTGATGTTGATGCTGTACGGGTCGTTCACCACGCTGCAGGGCGCACGCCACCGGGTGCAGATCGACGGGCTGGTGGTGATCTTCCAGTACTACGGGATCATGGCGTTGCTGCGCCAACGTTTTCGGCGGGGCGCCCGCGCCAGGCCACTGGCGCGATACACGTTGGAACCCGACGCCGACACCGGCGCGACGCCGGCTGCCGCCGGCAACGGACTGCGACCCCACCCGGCCCCCGAGTCTGCGGGCGGTGCACGTCCATGAGAGTCTGCCACGTCATCACCGGACTCGAAGTCGGCGGCGCCGAACTGGCGTTGTGCGGTCTGCTGGAGGCCTTGAATGAACCCGACAACAGCGTAGTGGTGCTGGGCCAGCCGAGTGCGTTGAGCCGCCGGGTGGCGGCACTGGCCCCGTTGCTGCACCTGGGCATGCGGCCCGGCCGCGCGACGCCCGGCGACGTGCTGCGGCTGCGGCGCGCGTTGCACGCCCGTGAGGCCCGGCCGGATGTGATCCACGCCTGGATGTACCACGCCAACCTCATGACTTCGCTCGCGATGGCCGGGCTGCATACCCCGGTGATCTGGGGCATCCATCATTCGCTCAGCGACCTGGCCAGCGAAAAACGCCTGACCCGCGCGGTGATCCGCGCGAACGCATGGGCGTCGCGCGCACCCACGCGCATCCGCTACGTGTCAGTGCTGGCGGCCGAGCAGCACCGGCGCTTCGGTTTCTCCGCGCGGCGCGCGCTGGTGGTTCCGAACGGTTACGACACCGACCGCCTGCGGCCCGACCCGGCCGCGCGCGCGCGCGTGCGGCGCGAGCTCGGCATCGCCCCCGACGCGCTGGTGATCGGGATGGTGGCCCGCGTGCACCCGACCAAGGACCACCTGAATTTCCTCGAGGCCGCGGCGCGCTTCGTGCCCAGCCATCCGGGCGCGGTCTGCGTGTTGGTCGGCGAGGGCGCAACGCCCGACAACCCGGACCTCGCGGCCGCGATCGGGCGGCTCGGCCTGGGTGCGCACGTGAAGCTGTGCGGCAAGCGCGCGGACGTCCCCGCGCTGGATGCGGCGCTCGACATCGCGACGCTGTCTTCCCGCGGCGAGGCATTTCCCAACGCGATCGCCGAAGCGATGGCGTGCGGCGTGCCGTGCGTCTCCACCGACGTGGGCGACGCGGCACTGATCATCGGCGACACCGGCATGGTGGTGCCGCCGCGCGACTCCGCCGCCCTGAGCGCGGGCTGGGCGCGACTGGCGGCGCTGGCCGCAGCCGACCGGCGGACGCTGGGCCGACGGGCCCGCGCACGCATTCTTGAGCGCTTTGCCCGCAGGGCCATCGCGCAACGTTTTGTCGAACTCTATCGAGAACTGGTAAGGACCCCATGCGCAGACCCATAAGGCTGAACCGCAACCTGTTGCGAAAACTGTGGCCTCGCTTGCAGCGCGGATGCCCCGATCCGCGCGGCTTGCTGGACCCCGGCATCAGCGACGGCGAGGCCAACGAGATCCTGCTGCGGATGAAGATCGACGGCGTGTTCAAGACCACCTGGTCCGACCGCTTCCCCGAAACCACGCGCCAGCTGGCCAGCGGCGGCTTGCCGCCGACGGCGGTGATCGTGGACGTCGGCGCCTCCGACGGCAGCACATCGCTCAGCGTGATGCGCTCGGTGCGCTTCGCGCGCTACTACGTGACCGATCGGCACACCGAGGCCTACGCCTGCAAGACGTGGAAGGGCACTTTCTTTTGCGACGCGCACGGCAACCCGTTCATGTTCGCCAACCGCTTGGTCGTCATCTACAACGAAACCGGCGAGGCGTCACGCGCGCAGTCCGGCGTCGTGAGCCGCCTGTTCGCGGGATTCGACATGCGCAAATGCCGCGACGTGCGCAAGGTTCCGCTGATGAACCGCGCGCTGCTGCCGAAACTCAACGCAGACGTTCGCCTGGAACGCTACAACATTTTCGAGCCGTGGCCCTTCGAAAAGGCGGATCTCGTGATTGCCGCCAACATCCTGAACCGTGATTACTTCGCCGATTCCAGGATCGCCGAGGCCTTGCGCAACCTGCGCGCCGCCCTGAAGGAAGCCGGCCGCCTGGCCGTCATCGAGAATCGCCCGGCCGAGCAGTCCAACCTGTTTCGCCTGGAGCACGGCCGCTTCATCGAAGAAAACCAGGTCGGCGCGGGCAGTGACGTCAAGGCCCTCGTGACCGGATTGGCGTGATGCGCGGCCACGCGTTCGGCTGAGTGTCGGAGGTGGTTGCCACCGTGAAGGACATGGCCATGGATACCCAAGCGCCCGAGCGGCTGGACGCGCTGCGGTTCACGCGTCGCAAGGAGTCGTGGGTGGCGGCCGCGCACGGCCGCTTCTACAAGATCACCCGCGCGAGCGATGATCCGCTGCGCGATCTCGACGACCCCGCGTGCATCGCCATCGCCACACGGGAATACAACGACGCGTGCTTCCTGCATGCGCTGGATGCCGCCGCCTGCCAGCCGCTGCGCCGCGACCGCGCCTGCATCGTGTACCCCTACCTTGACGGACCCGACCTGCGTCCTTTGCTGATTGGGCCGGCCACACCCGCGCAGCGTGGAGCCGCGTTGCGCGACGCGATGCGCCTGCTGGCGTGCCTGCACCACGGCGACGCGCGCGGTTATCCCGTCAAGGATTACCGGCGCGACGGTTTCCTCGCGCCACCCCCGGCCGTGCTGGCGCGCATGCACGGGCGCACGCGCACGCCCGTGGTCACGGGCTTCGAGGCCAGGAACTTCCGCTTCGATCCGCTCCACGACCGCTGGTGCTTCTTCGATCCGCACCACGTCTGGGTGGGCCACGCCGAAGAGGATTTCGCACGCTTCATGATTTCTTTGCTGATGCTCCGGGGCCGCCGTGGCGGCCCGCGCCCGTGGACGCGGTTCGACCGTTTCCGGTTGCGCGAAGCCTACGAAGCACATGCCCCCGCCCGGCTCGATGCCACGCTGCTGAACTATTTCCTCGAGGAAGAACTGGCGATGCGCCGCTTCCACGCCGTCAAGCTGGCGCGCCGGCTGCCAGCCGCCAGCCGCTTGCCCGTCATGGCCTACACCCGGTTCTACTACCACCGGTTTCAGCGTGCGTTGGCGTGCCAGCGCTTCTGAACAACCCGCGCATGCCCGCGCCGGGATCAGGGCACATTCACCCGCAGGCCCGCACACTCGCGGCACCGCTACGTTCTGTGCGCCTGCGCGTGCAAAGCCGCGACCGCGATGCAATGACCTTGGTATGGACGCATCCGCACGCGGCTTCGGGAGTTCCCCGGAACATGGGCGAACTGGCGAAATGATGGCTCCCGATAGCCCCCTACCAACCGGCCTCGTGATCGGGCCGATGCGCACCGGTTCCACCTGGCTGCATCAGTACTTGTCCGCGCGTGATGACGTCTGCCTGCCGAAGGACGTCAAGGAAACCTTCTACTTCGCGGAAAACTACAGCAAGGGCGAGGCCTGGTACGCGGCGCATTTCCGGCACTACGACCCGGTGCAGCACCGACGCATCATCGATGTCTCGCCCACGCTGTTCCAGAACCACGCCGCCATCGCGCGGGTGCGCGCCGGCCTGCGCAACCCGGTCCTGGTGGTCACGCTGCGGCGCCCGATAACCCGGGTCTGGTCCCACTACATGCACTTGCGCCAGTACGGCGCAACGACGCTAGGGTTCGACGCGGCGGTGCGGGAAATTCCGTCGATCATCGAGCCGAGCCTGTACGCCAAGCACCTGGTCCACTGGCTGGACGCCTTCGGCCGGGATACCGTGCACGTCACGTTCTACGACGACCTCAAGCAGGACGAGGCCAAATACGTGCGCCAGGTCAACGCCGCATTCGGACTGCCCGACGCGGCGACGTACGCGTTGCCCGCGTCCAGGGTCAATTCCGGCAGCCTGCCGCGCAGCCTGCTGCTGGCGCGGGCAGCGCGCCGGGCCGCGGCCGGCCTGCGCCGCGGCGGACTGCACCGCGTCGTCAACGCCGGCAAACGGCTGGGCCTGTCCAACCTCGTGTATGGAAGGTCGCGCGGCGCGGCGGCGAAGCCCATGATGCGCCCGGATACGCACGGCTACCTGGTCGAACGTTTCGCCACCGATGTCGATGACCTTGAGCGGTTGCTGGGCCTGGATCTCGACAATTGGCGCGAGCAATGGGCGGCGACCGCCCACGAACTGGCCAGGCATGCGCGCCCGCACGCCTAGGCAACCCGGCGCTCGGCCAGCCACGCCTGGAACATCAACACGTCCCACAGGCGATGGTGCTCGCGCACGCGGCCCGCAAGGTGGTCGGCCCACATCCGGCGGATCGGCGCGGGGTCGAAATAACCCTGTTCGCGCAACCGCCGCTCGTCGAGCAGCGCCTCGGCCCAGTCGCGCAACGGCCCACGCAGCCAGCTTTCGATCGGCACGCTGAAGCCCTTCTTGGGCCGGTCGATCAACCTCTGCGGTACGTAGCGGTACAGCACCTGGCGCAACAGCCACTTGCCCTGCCCATCGCGCAACTTCTGCCTGAGCGGCGTGCGCCATGCGTATTCCACGACGCGATGGTCCAGCAGCGGCACGCGGGCCTCGAGGCTGACCGCCATGCTGGCCCGGTCCACCTTGACCAGGATGTCGTCCGGCAGGTAGCCGATCAGGTCGCTGTAGGTCATGCGTTCCATCGGCTCGCGCAGGTCGGGCCAGCGCGCGAAATCGG
>JAICHS010000048.1 GCA_025924775.1 Rhodanobacteraceae bacterium | reverse complement strand
TTGCCGGCCAGCGCGGCGTCATCGATGCCAGCGGCCTTGAATTGCGCGATCACCTGTTCGCAGTCGCCACCATCCTTCGCCATCGCGCCGTGCAGCTTGCCGTGGTCGGCAAACGCCAGGATGGTCTTGTCGGGAATGGTGTTGATGGTGTCGGGCGCAGCCAGCGCCTCGACGTACAGCGTGTCCGGCGCCTTGGGGTCCTTGGTGCCGGTGCTGGCCCACAGCAGGCGTTGCGGGTGCACGCCCGCCGCGACGATCTGCTTCCAGCGCGGCGTTTCGCGCAGCTCGCAGTAGGCCTTGTAGGTGCGCTGCGCGATCGCAATGCCAAGCCGATTCTTCAACTCCGCCGGCACCTTGTCGGCCACCGCCACGTCCCAGCGACTGATGAACACCGACGCCACCGAATCGATGTTCGGCGACTTGCCCTCCGCGATGCGGCGCTCGATGCCGCGCATCCAGGCCTCGGCCGCGGCCAGGTATTGCTCGCGCGAAAACAACAAGGTCACGTTGATCGGCACACCGCGATAGATGGATTCCTCGATCGCGGGAATGCCGGCGGGCGTGCCGGGAATCTTGATGAACAGGTTGTCGCGACGCGCCTTGGCGTGCAGCGCGACCGCGGATTCGATGGTGGCGTGGGTGTCGTCGGCCAGCAGCGGCGAGACTTCCAGCGACACGTACCCGTCGACGCCATCGCTTTCGTGGAACGCGGGCTTGAACAGGTCCGCCGCGCGCGTCAGGTCCTGCAGCGCCAGCGCGAAGAACAGCTCCTCGCCCTGTTTGCCCCGGGCCAGCAGGTCCGCGATCGCGCCGTCGTAGTTGTGGCCGCCCGCGATCGCCTTGTCGAAAATCGAAGGGTTCGAAGTCAGCCCCGTCACGTGGTCCTCGGCGATGTATTTCGCCAACGTGCCGTCGTCGAGGATGCCGCGGGTGATGTTGTCCAGCCAGATGCTCTGGCCGAGGTCGTGCAGTTGCTTGGTTGCGTTCATGCTTGCTCCGTGGCGGTTGCCGGTTCGGGAGGGGAAATGAAATCGTCGACGGCGAGGCCGCGCAAGTCGCCGATGCCTGCCAACTCGATCTGTGCGGGCGGGTACTCCTTGCGCGCGGCCGGATCGTTGGCGTAATGGCCCTGGCGCACGCAGACCGTGGTCAGGCGATCGCGCCAGCTGCGCTGCATGCCGTCGAGCACGCGCAGCTTGTCCTCGATCATCACATAGTGTTCTGCGGGGTGCCGCCGGGCCACGTCTTCCAACATGCGCTCCTTGTGCACATAGATCAAGACCTGGCCGCGTACCGCCGCGGCGATGCCGGAAGCTTCGATCTTGCGCGGCTGCAGCACCACGTCCCCGTCGGACAGCACCACGCACGGCCCGAATTGCGCAAGGTGCGCAACGGCTTCCAGTGCGCCGGGGTACAGGCGCTCGGCGAAGGGGTAGTTCAGCAGGTACGCGGCCAGCGCCTGCGCCAGCACCTCGTCGTCGCACTCCAGCCGGAAGCGCTGGATCGCGCCCAGGTAATCGGCATAGCCCAGCTTGACGCGCAGGTCCTCGTAGATGTCCCAGTAGGTTTTGGCCGCCTCGGTGCCGAACAGCCGACCGATGTGCGCGTCGAGGTCCGCGTGGATCCGGTCGTTGTCGAGCAACGTGTTGTCGACATCGAACAGGAACACCAGCGGCGCGCGCGTGCTCATTTGCCGTCCTTGGGCGCCGGTTCGATCCTGGGGTCGTTCCAGCCACCCGCGCCGTCGATCAAGGCATTGGCTTCCTTCGGACCCCAGCTGCCGGGCTTGTACTTGTGGGCCGGCACCTTGTCGCCCAGGATCGGATCGAGCACGCGCCAGGCTTCTTCCACGCAATCGTCGCGGGTGAACAGCGCGGAGTCGCCGTCGATGGCGTCCCCCAGCAGGCGCTCGTACGGTGCCATGGCTTCACGCACGTCGCGGTGCGCGACCAGTTCCACCGGATGCCCCTTCATCGCCTCGCCAGGCGCCTTGACCCGCGCGCCCAGCGAAATGACCACGTTGGGACTGAGGCGAAAACGGAAGAAATTCACCGCCCCCTGGTCGGGGCTGTCGAACACCTGCTGCGGCGGGTTCTTCAGGCGCACCAGCACCTCGGTGCACTTCACCGGCAACTGCTTGCCCGCGCGGATGAAGAACGGCACGCCGGCCCAGCGCCAGGTGTCCATGTGGATGCGCAGGGCCGCGAAGGTCTCGACCGTCGATTTTTTCGCGACGCCCGCTTCCTTGAGATAGCCGTCGAACTGCCCGCGCACGATGTCCCCGGGTTGCAGCGGGCGCATCGAGCGGAACAGCCGCAGCTTTTCATCGCGCATGGCGTCCGCGCTGCGGTTGGCGGGCGGATCCATCGCCAGCAGCGCCAGCACCTGGAACATGTGGTTTTGCACCACGTCGCGGAGCGCGCCGACTTCGTCGTAGAACTTGCCGCGGCCCTGCACGCCGAAGTTCTCGGCCATGGTGATCTGCATGCTGGCGATGTTGTCGCGGTTCCAGATCGGTTCCAGGAACGCGTTGGCGAAGCGGAAATACAGCAGGTTCTGCACCGGTTCCTTGCCGAGGTAGTGGTCGATGCGGAAGATGTCGTGCTCGCGGAAAAACCGGTGCAAGGTGCGATTGAGCGCCTGCGCGGACTTCAGGTCGCGGCCAAAGGGTTTTTCCACGATCACGCGCGCGCCCTGCGAGCAGCCCGACGCGGCCAGCCCCTTCACCACGGGCACGAACATGCTGGGCGGAATGGCCAGGTAATGCAGTGGGTGCTGCGCGTCACCAAGCGCCTTGCGCAGCTTGTCGTAGGTTTGTGCATCGTTGTAGTCGCCATCGAGGTACTGCATCTGCCCGGACAGCTTGGCGAACGCCGCCTTGTCCACGCCGCCGTGCTCCCTCAGGCTGTCCTCGGCGCGCTTGCGCAGCTGCGCCACTTTCCAGCCGGAACGCGCGATGCCGATCACCGGCATGTCCAGCTTGCCGTCGCGGGTCAGCGCCTGCAGCGCCGGGAATATCTGCTTGTAGGCAAGGTCGCCGGTGGCGCCGAAGAATACGAAAGCATCGGACTTGGCGGTGGGCATCAACTCGTTTCCTTGTGCATGGTTACGCGGACGCGGTGGGTGGTGCCGTCATCGACCAGCGGAATACCCGCGCCACAATCGGCCAACGTTACACCATCCAATTCGAGTGCGGCGACGCCACGGCAGACACCGTCCGGGTTTTCGACCTCGATCCGGTAGCGGGTGCTGCCGCGCCGCCAGTCGAGCGTGAAGCCTTTCCAGCCATGCGGGATGCAAGGCTCGATCCGCAACCGGTCACCGTGCAGCCGGAAACCGAGCACCCATTCCACGATCGCGCGATACAGCCAGCCGGCCGAGCCCGAATACCACGTCCAGCCGCCGCGGCCGATGTGCGGTGCCACCGAATAGACGTCCGCGCATTCCACGTACGGCTCGACCTTGTAGCGCGCCAGCTTTTCCGGCGTGGCGGACTTGCGGATGGGGTCGAAGATTTCCAGCAGCTCGCCGGCCTTGTCACCCTCGCCCAGCAGCGCGAAGGCGATCAGTGACCAGATGGAGCCATGGGTGTACTGTCCGCCGTTTTCGCGCAGGCCCGGCGGGTAGCCCTTGATGTAGCCGGGGTCGTGCCCGGTCAGGTCGAACGGCGCCGTGAACAGTGCCACCAACCCGTCGTTCGGCCGCACCAGGTTTTCGTTGACCGCCCGCATCGCGCGCCGCGTGCGTTCAGCATCGCCGCGGCCACTGATGACCGCCCACGACTGCGCCATCGACTCGACGCGGCATTCCGTGTCCACCGACGTACCCAGCGGCGTGCCGTCGTCGTAGAACGCGCGCCGGTACCAGTCGCCATCCCAGGCCTTGGTTTCCAGCGCCAGCTCCAGCGCCCGTGCATGGTCGTGCCAGCGCACCGCGCGCGTCGCGTCGCGAACTTCGGCAAACGGCATGAAATCGGCGATCACCTTAATGAGGAACCAGCCCATCCACACGCTTTCGCCCTTGCCACCGACGCCGACGCGGTTCATGCCGTCGTTCCAGTCGCCGGAACCCATCAACGGCAAGCCATGCGCGCCGGTCGCGAGGCTGGCCTCGAGCGCCCGCGCGCAGTGCTCGAACAGGCTGGCCGGCTGCGCCGATACACCGGGCCGAAAAAAAGAATCCATCTGGTCCGGCTGCAACGCGTCGCCGTGCACGAACCGCACCGGCTCATCCAGGATGGCCGCGTCGTTGGTCGCGGCGATGTAATGCGCAACCACGAACGGCAGCCACAGGCGATCATCGACGATGCGCGTGCGCACGCCTTTCCCCGACGGCGGCAGCCACCAGTGCTGTACGTCGCCCTCCTCGAACTGGCGCGAGGCCGATAGCAGGATGTGCGCGCGGGCAAGGTCGGGGCGCGCAAAGCACAGCGCCGCCACGTCCTGCAGCTGGTCGCGGAAGCCGTAGGCGCCGCTGGCCTGGTAGAAGGCGGTGCGCGCCCACAGCCGGCAGGCCAGTACCTGGTACGGCAGGCAGCGGTTGACCAGCAGATCAACCGAGCGTTCGGGTGTCGCCACCTGCAACGACTCGGTGACGCCGTCCCACAACGTGCGCGCCTGCGCCAGTACGGCCTCGACATCGGCGCGGCGATAGCGGTCCGCCAGCGCCCGCGCCGTCGCGCGGTCGCTGCCCTCGCCCAGCGCGAACACCAACTCCGCCTCGGCGCCTGGCGCCAGCTCGAGGCTGGCGACCGCGGCGCTGCGGGTCCCGTCGATGCCAACACGAACTGCCGCGCCACTGCAGGCCATGAACGCCAGCGCCGACCCGAATTCCTCGCGCCAGGCGTTGCGCGCAAACACCGCGCCGCGTGCCGGGTCGCATTCAATCCGGGTCGTCGCGCGCGGATCACTGCCGATCGGACCCAGCGTCCACGCAACTACCTGCGCGACTTCCAGCCGGCGGACACGGTTGCCGGTGTTGCGCACGCGCAGCCGGGACAGCTTGACCGGGTCGGACGCGGCCACGCACTGCGTCAGCTCGGTTTCGATGCTGTGCACGTTGGCATCGAAGCGGGCGTAGCCCAGGCCGAACCGCGCGACGTACCCGGCCCCGCCGGCGCGGATGGGCGTGGCGGTCGCGCTCCATTCAATGCCATCGTCCACGTCCCGCAGCAGGAAGGTTTCGCCCGGCGGGTCGCGCACCGCGTCGTTGGACCAGGCCGTGAGCTGGTTCTGCTGGCTGTTGCGCGCCCAGCAATAACCGCCACCCGTCGTCGTCACCAGGAATCCGAACTCCGGATTGGCGACGATCTGCGACCACGGCGCGGGCGTGCTGGCGCCCTCGCGCAGCAGCGTCACGTATTCGCGCCCATCACGGGTGAAGCCGCCAAGCCCGTTCCAGAAATCGAGTTCCTTCGGCTCCGGTGCACCCGACGGACGGCCGCCGCGCGCCCGCGACACCGGCGTCGCGGGCAACGCCACGGACGTTTCGCGCCCGTCCTTGGCAACGTCTGGAAGTCGCGCGGCCAGCGTACCGTCACGCCCGTCCAGCACCATGCACGCGGCCGTGCGCAGGCCGGCACGCAGCGGCGCATCCAGCTGGTCCTCGCGCAGCACAAACACCGCACCCTGCGATTTGCCGCCCGACCCCGCTTGCGTCGCGAGATCCTTGAGCGTGGATTCCAGCGCCTCCGCATCCCCCGCTGGCCCCGCCGCCAGCAGCACGAGGTCCGCCGGCAATTGATGCGCACGCCAGTAGCGCTGCGCACGCAACAGCTCGGTGGCCAGTCCGGTTTGCCCGGCATCGGTGAAGTACGCGAGCACGATCGGCAGGTCGCCGGAAATGCCCTTGGCCCACAGCACCGGCGCCCCGCCCTCGCCATCGCCATCCACGCGCCACGTCGAATCCACACCGACCAGCACCCCGGCTAAATACTGGAAGCGGCGCGCCTCGTCAGCGGTGGTACCGAGTGCCTGCAGTGCGCCCGGTGCCGCGGTGCGCGCCCGTGCGAAGACGTCGGCGCATGCCGCGGGCGTGCGGAAATCTTTGACGAGTTCCAGCACGGCCTCGCGCGTGTCGGCCACCGCCGTGACGAAAGCCGCCCGGCGCGTTTCGCCCGGGGCCACGGCCATGGACCCGCGCAGGCTGAAAACGGGATCCAGCACCGTGCCCACGGTACCCGACAGTGGCGCCGGCGTGCGCAACGCCGCGGGTGCCGCCAAGGTGCCGTCACGGCCGATGAAGCGCTGCCGGTCGGTTTCGCATTCGCGTGCGGCGGCCTCATCGCCATCGACGACCAGCGCGTGCGCGGCCCAGACGTCCGGCTCGGCGGGGTCCTTCTTGCGGCGCCACGCCAACAGCACGCCGTTTTCCAGCGCGGTCTGCACAAACATCTTCGAATATGCCGGGTGCGCGTTGTCGGCCGACGCCGGGGCGAGTACCAGCTCCAAATACGAGGTCAGCTCGATCGAGCGCGCAATGGCGCCGGTGTTGCGCAAACCCACGCCGCGTATTTCGACCGCGCGCTTCGGATCCACCACAATTTCCAGCGTGGTCACCAGCGAGCCGTCGCGGCGCGCGCAGCGCAGCATGGCCTCGTCGTCCCAACGCGTGACGGTGCCGCCACACGGTGCCGCCGCGGCCGAGTGGAAGGTGCCGGCCGCCAAGTCGCGGACGTACACGTAGCCGCCCTGCTCGCCACCGCGGTCGCCAGCGTGCCAACGACTGACGGCCAGTCCTTGCCAGTGGCTGCTGCCCGCGCCCGCGCTTGCCAGCCTCACCGTGTAGCCGTTGCTGCCCAGCAACTGGACCAACGCCGGGGACTTGCGTGATTCGACAGGCATGGCGGGCCGTTCCATGATCCGTGCGCGTTCGCACATCACCGGTCAGTATGCACGAACCTGCTTCAATCATTCGTGAAAGCATGCGGCGGCGCAGCTTGACGCCATTCGAGGTCGGGCACAGCATGCACGGCTTGCGGCCAACCCACGCCCCGCCGGAGGAATCCGATGACCGAGATCGCCAGCAAGCCCGGAACCTGTCCCGCGCACGCGCCGGACGCGCCGGGTCCGGCGGCGCTGCCCGCCGGCATGACCCCGCAGCTCACCTGCTACCAGGTCGATCCCCGTGCGGCGCCCATCATTCCGGGCCGTCGCGAGCGCGACTGGATGGACCACACCAACGACCACTACGCCTACCGCTGCCTACCCCTGTCCACCGCCAATACCAGCGGCTGGGAGTTGACCTCGCCGCTGGATTTCGAAGTGACCTGGAACGGCGGCCAGGGCCTCGATGCCATCACCGCACGGGCACCGGGCGTGGACCCGGACACCCTGCGTGCGCTGATCGTCTCGCACTTCGGCCACGGCATCCTGACCTTCCACACCGGCTGGCTGTTTCGCACTTCGCCCGGCTGGGGCCTGTGGGTGCGCGGCGCGCCCAACTACGCCAAGGACGGCATCCACCCGCTTGACGGGCTGGTGGAGACCGACTGGCTGCCGTTTCCGTTCACGATGAATTGGCGGTTCACGCGGCCGTGCAGCGTGCGGTTCGCCAAGGGCGACCCCTTCTGCTTCATCACGTTTTGTCCGCATGCGCTGCTGGATGATGTGCAGCCGCGACGCGCCAGTCTGGACGACGCGCCCAAGCTCAAGGCCGACTACACCGAATGGGGCAAATCGCGTGCGGCGTTCAACCAGATGCTGCGCGACGGCGACCCGGCCGCCATCACCCGCAAATGGCAGCGCGGTTATTTCCAGGGCAAGTCGGTTGATGGTTCGGCCCCGCTGTTCCATACCAACAAGCGGCGCCTGAAGCCGGTCGAATAGCGCGAATCAATGGCTCGCGGGCGCCAAAGGCGCGGAGGAAGACGCGGCCGGCGGATCGTATTTCCACGTCGATCCGACATTGGCCTTGACGCCTGCGATTTTCACGTCGGGCCAGTACGGCCATTCGGTCTGCAACTGCCCGGCTCGCAGGTCCGCACGAACGGGATCGTCAGCACCGGGATGCGCCCGCGGAAATGTCAACGTTTCGACCGGCTTCCACTGCGCCTGCGCATCGCGCGCGAACAGCTGGCACGACACATACACCTGCGCACCGAGGTTGCACAACAGCACTTGATGCCGGCCATCGGAACGCAAATCCGGCGTCAACAGCACGCAGTCCGCTCCGCGTACCGAGCACCCCGTTGCGATGGCGAAACGACTCGTCAGCAACATCCGGTACCAGGCGTCGTCAGGCGCCACGGCGCCCGGCACAAGCGTGATCTGGGAACGCAACGCGGCGATCGTGGTCACGGCCAGCCGCTTCCGCTGCGAATTCGTCAGCCAGGTTTGCCTCTGCTGCCGCGCGACGACGTGCGCAAGGTTCGCCAGCGCCACGGAATCGGTTCGCATCGCAGGATCCTGTTGCAGCGTGACCGCGGCCCGATACCCGCGTCGTCCGTTGTCGAAACGCAACGCGGCCACATCGAGTTTGCCGGGCGCGACGCGTCCTGCATGCAAACGCGCAGTCTGGCTGGCGACGGTGATGCGGTACGGATCGAGCGCGGGTGAGTTGGCGAGTATCACCAGCACGAGCACCATGCCCGCGAGCGCGACGTTGACGCGTGGCAGCCACGCCAGCCATTCGCGTCGCCAGCGCAGCGCCGTCAACGCATAACCGACCGCGTGGCAAACCAGCACCGCCGCCGCCAGCACGGCCCAGAAACGCTGGTCGGTCCAGCCGTACTGGCCGATGCGCAACGCGAGTGCGTACAAGGCCAGCGCTGCATAAACCGGCGACAGAATCAACGCCGCGTCGATCAGCCATCGCAGTGCGCGGGGGTAAGGCTTCAGGTCGACGCCGTCCTGCCACACCGCGTTCACGAACACCACCAGCAACAGCAACAAACCCAGCAACAGGCTGGCCGCCGAACGCGTCGCCCACAGCGGCGCCAGGCCCGTAAATGGCAGGCTCGCGAGAAACATCAGGGCGATTAGCGCCAGCAGCGGCAACAGGCCGCGACAAACCGCGAACACGATCTGGCGCGCCACGCGCAGTGGATGCTGTTGCGTGCGTCCGATCAGGATGCCGAGCCCCGCGAACAATCCGGTGGCGAGGTACACGAACGGCTTGTCGTCGAAAAACAGATCCTTGAAGAAACGGATGTGCACCAGCGCGAACAATTGCGCCCAGAGCATCAGCACCACCCAGCACACGCCGGTGAACAGCACCGCGACGACCAGGGTCAATCCGTTCTGCCAGGCGTGGTCGAACAGTTCCGGATAGGTGGCGCGCCAGCGCCCGCCGTCCTGGCGGCACTGCAGGAAGGGCCACGCCACGAACAGCGCGCCGCCCACCGTGATCGCGAACGGCGCCAGTACCGATGCGATGTCGATGCCGGGCGCGCCGGTCACGCTCCACGCCGCCCAGCCCGCGAGCAGCGCATACACGACCGCGACGCCCAGCGCATTTTGCCAGAACACCCGGCCGTCAAGCCGCGACACCGACAGCGTCATCGTGGTCGGCACCGCGAGGATCAGCGTGTACCAGTAAACCTGCGACGCGTACGGTGAAAGCCACCACCACAGGCGATCGTGCCCCAGCCACGCCAGGTACAACAACAGGGCCTGCAGCAGCGACACCAGCACGATGAAGGCGCGGGCTTCGCGAGACAACATCGCGGATGCTTGGTCGGTCATCGGCGCCTCCCCGGTCGACGCGGGGAGTATTGCAGAAAACCTGCACGCGCCTGCGCCCGGCGTTACCATCGCGGGTTGCGATGCACCCGTCGCGCGAATGCTTTCCAAGGAGACCCGTATGCAACTCGGAATGATCGGCCTGGGCAAGATGGGCAACTTCATGGCGCAGCGCCTGATGAAGGCCGGCCACGACGTGGTCGGATTCGACCTCAATGACGACGCGCGCAAGGCACTCGGCAAGGCCGGCGGCAAGGCCGTCGATTCACTCGACAAGCTCGTCGAGGCGCTGCAGCCGCCGCGCGCGGTGTGGGTGATGGTGCCGGCGGGCAAGATCGTGGACCAGACCGTCGCGGCCTTGAACGGGAAGCTGGCGAAAGGCGACGTCGTGATCGACGGCGGCAATTCCAATTACAAGGACGACCAGCGCCATGCCGCGGAACTTGCGCCCAAGGGCATCGACTACGTCGATTGCGGCACCAGCGGCGGCGTGTGGGGCCTCAAGGAGGGCTACAGCATGATGGTCGGCGGCGACGAAAAAGTCGTCGATCACCTGAAGCCCATTTTCGAGGCACTCGCGCCGGGCAAGGACAAGGGTTGGGGGCGCGTCGGCCCGGTCGGCTCGGGCCATTTCGTCAAGATGGTCCACAACGGCATCGAGTACGGAATGATGCAGGCGTACGCCGAAGGATTCGCGATCTTCAAGCACAAGGACGAATTCAAACTCGACCTCGGGCAGATCGCGGAAATCTGGCGCTATGGCTCGGTGGTGCGCTCGTGGCTGCTGGACCTGACCGCCGGTGCGTTGCAGAGCAACCCCGAGATGCAAGGCATCGCGCCCTACGTGGTCGACTCCGGCGAAGGCCGCTGGACCGTCGCGGAAGCCATCGACCTGGACGTGCCTGCGCCGATCATCACGGCCTCGTTGATCGAGCGCCTGCGTTCGCGCGACAGCGACTCGTTCGCGGACAAGTTGCTGTCGGCGATGCGCAATGAGTTCGGCGGCCACGCGATGAAGAAGGAATGATCCGCGTCCCGTCTGCCCTGCCCGCGCAGACGGTGCGCTGGCACGAATTTCCCGACGACACTTCGCTGCTCGCCAACGCACTCGCGCGGGTACTGGCGGCCTCGCGCGACGCCATCGCGCAACACGGCGCGTTCGACATCGTGCTGGCGGGCGGCAACACGCCGCGCAAGTTGTACCGCTCGCTGCGCAACGCCGACACTGACTGGACACGCTGGCACGCCTGGTTTGGCGATGAACGTTGCGCGCCGGCTGATGATCCCGCGCGCAACAGCCGCATGGCGCGCGACGAATGGCTCGACCATGTTTCGATGCCGGCCGCCAACGTGCATCCGATTCCCGCCGAATCCGGCGCGCGCGAAGCCGCGGTGCTCTATGCGCGTGAACTCCGCAGTATCGATGCCTTCGACCTGGTGTTGCTGGGCTTGGGCGAAGACGGCCACACCGCCAGCCTGTTCCCCGGTCACAACTGGGGCGCGCACACCGATTCGCCGGACGTGCTGGCCGTGTTCAAGGCACCCAAGCCGCCGCCGGAGCGCGTCAGCTTGAGCGCGCAGCGCCTGTCGCGCGCGCGGCACGTGCTTTTCCTCGTCGAAGGCGCGGGCAAGCGCGACGCGATCGCGGTGTGGAAGGGCGGCGATGCGATTCCAGCCGCGTCCATCGCACCGGAACCTGGCGTGGATGTGCTGCTGGATACCGCCGCAGGCAGCTGATGGTGTAGGCAATTCCGGCCTCCACACCGGCTGACACCCTCATGCGCAAATGGTTAAACTGCGCCAACAGAGGGGAGAAGCCGCGATGGACAGGTACCGGAAAAAGCCCGTTGAGATCGAGGCCGTGCAGTTTGTTGCCGGCATCGACCCTGATATTGATGGCGTCCGCTACTACCCGCATGCCGTCGTCGGGGGCGAGTGTTGTTACGTGAACACGCCCGAGGGCAAGATGCGCGCCAAGCCGGGCGACTGGATCATCCGCGGTGTGAAGGGCGAGTTGTATCCGTGCAGCGCAGAGGTTTTCGCCATCACGTATGAAGCGGTTTGACGCCAGCCTCACCGGCAGCCGTCGGCGCGCGTCGCGAACCCGTGGATCACTGTCACGCTGGCGCGACCCTGCCACGTGCCACGCGCATGGTTTCTCCTTACCCCGCAGCGGTCATGCCCCCCAGCTCCGCCATGTGCGCACGGTAGTAGCGCAGCTCCTCGATGGAGTCCTTGATGTCCGACAGCGCCGTGTGCGCGGAGTCCTTGCTGAAACCCTTGTACACCGCGGGCGCCCAGCGACGCGCCAGTTCCTTCAACGTCGATACGTCGAGGTTGCGGTAGTGGAAATAGCGTTCCAGTTGCGGCATCTGCCGGTACAGGAACCTGCGGTCCTGGCAAATCGAATTGCCGCACATCGGCGACTTGCCCGTCGGCACCCAGTGTTGCAGGAAGGCGATGGTCTCGGCTTCCGCCTGCGCGTGGCTGGTCGCCGATTCCAGCACCCGTTGCCACAGGCCCGACCGGCCATGATG